>CAURRL010000031.1:0-8960 GCA_963526895.1 uncultured Campylobacter sp.
CTATCTACACAAAAGAGTTAGCGTAAACGCCGACTACTCCATAAATTTAAACGATGCACTGACGTTTAATCTATCGCCTTATTATCAAAAGCTAACTATGGACTCGTATAGCGCCTACAAAGACGGCGGCAGCGGAGCGCTAGGGCTAACCGATAAACAAGCCGGGGCTAAATTTAAAGGCAAATACGGCTACGGCAGCGGAGATTTTATATTCGGCTACGATTTTTTAAGACAAGAGGCCAAAAGATCGATACACTCGAAATCCACCGGAAGACGCGGCCCTATCATTGTAAGCGCCGACGTCACGACCAAATTTGACGTAGAAAAGAAAACGCATTCGTTTTACGTGTTAGAAAAGCACGACTTCACCGATATGTTTTCTTTGAGTGCGGGATATAGACTCGAGCTAGCTATAAACGACATGGATAGACGCTCGCACTCCGTCGTAAAGATGACGCCGGGCGGGACGATAACTAGCGCTTCGTCCTTTAAAGGCAAGAAAAACTCGGACAACCACGCCTTTGAGATAACGCCTAGCTTTAAGTATTCGGACACCGGCAACGTTTATTTTAAATTTGAGCGCGGCTTCGTCTCGCCATCACCCGTTCAGTTCGTAGATAAGCCAAACAGAACCGACTACGTAGTAAATAATCTAAAATCAGAAACCTACCAAACCTACGAGCTTGGCGTTAGAGATATGATCTATGATAATTTCATAAGCGCGACCGTGTTTTTAACCGATACGAAAAACGAAATCTACACTAGAACGCTCACAAATAACATAACCGACGGTTGGTTTTTTATAAATTTAGACGATGTCAGGAGATACGGAGCCGAGCTCTACGCCGAGCAGCAAATTTTAGACAATCTAAAAACCAGCCAGACCTTCTCCTACGTAAAAGCCGAATTTAAAAAAGGCAACAACAAAGGCATGGAGGTGCCGACCGTACAAAAGAGCAAATTTGTCGCTAGCCTCGACTACGAGCCGATCAAGGATCTAAATTTACTCCTTGACGTCAAATACCTATCAAAGCTAAAAAGAGCTATCTACTCGGGCGTGACGGACATATCCGGCTACGAGACGCAAACCGTGTCTAGAACGCTAGTGGATCTTGGAGCGAAGTATAAATTTAAAGGCGGATTTTCAGTCTCTGCCGGAGTTAAAAATTTATTCAACAAAAAATATAACGCCTATCAAAGCGAGCGAGAGGACATTTACGAGCCCGCCGACGAGAGAAACTACTACGTAGAGTTTAAGTATGCCTACTAAAAACGGAGTTACGGCGGTTTTGGCGGCGCTTACGGCGCTGCTTTTTATATTTTCGCTTAGTCTTGGCGGCGCCGATATCTCGTGGCAAGATATAATCAAATTTGCAAGCGGCGGCGAGATAGACGAGATAAAGGAAACGATCTTGCTAGAAATCCGCCTGCCGCGCGTCATCATGGCCTTTTTGATCGGCATGCTTTTAGCAAGCTCCGGCGTCGTCGTGCAAAGCGTGTTTTTAAACCCGCTAGCCGATCCCTACATCATCGGCATCGCCTCCGCCGCGACCTTTGGCGCCGTGGCAGCCTATCTTTTAAAGCTCCCCGATTTTTACTACGGCGTGTTTGCATTTTTTAGCGCGGCGATACTTTCGGTACTGATCTTTAAGCTTTCAAAAAAAGGCAAATCCATCGCCACGCTTCTTATTATCGGCATCGCGTTTTCGTCGTTTTTAGGCGCATTTACGAGCTTTGCGACCTACCTCATCGGCGAGGATAGCTTTAAGATAGTAGCGTGGATGATGGGCTACGTGGGCTCTGCCAACTGGGAAAAGATCGCCTACATCAGCGTTCCTCTCGTGCTATCTATGGCGTATTTTTACTTTAAGCGATTTGAATTAAACGTCATCCTAAGCGGCGACGAAGAGGCTCAAAGCCTAGGCGTGGACGTAGAAAAGATGAAAAAACGCCTGCTCATCGTCTCCTCTTTAGCCGTGGCGTTTTCGGTAGCGTTTACGGGCATGATAGGCTTTGTGGGGCTCATCATCCCGCATACGCTGCGCATGATACTAAAAACCTCGAGCAACATCGTTTTGATACCCATTAGCGCCTTTGCGGGCGGGTTTTTCCTGCTAGCCTGCGACACGATAGGCAAAAGCGTCCTAAGCCCGACCGAGGTGCCTATAGGCGTAGTTACGGCGTTTTTCGGCGCTCCGTTTTTTCTATTTTTAGCTATCCGTTCAAGCAGGAGCATATAAGGTGAAAGTAGAAAAACTATGCTTTAGCTACGGCAAAAAAGAGATACTAAAAAACGTAAATTTAAGCCTTGAAAACGGTCGGTTCGTAGGGATTTTGGGCCCAAACGGCTGCGGCAAATCCACTCTTTTAAAAAATATCCTAAGAATTTTATCGCCAAATAGTGGCGTAATAACCCTAGAAAACAAAAAGCTGGAGGATTATTCGCTAAAAGAGCTAGCTAAAATTTTAGGCTTCGTCCCGCAAAAAACGGTTTTAAGCATGCCTCTTACGGTCGAGGATATCGTGCTAACGGGGCGCTTTTGCCATCTAAAAAGCCAGTTTAGCGGATACGACGCAAACGACGTAGCAAAAACCTACGAGATCATGCGCCTGCTTGACGTAGAGCGGTTTGCCAAACGCAGCGCCCACTCTTTAAGCGGCGGCGAATTTCAGCGCGTACTGCTAGCTAGAGCGCTAGTTAGCGAGCCAAAGATTTTGCTTCTTGACGAGCCTACGAGCGCGCTGGATCTAAACTACGGGGTTCAGATGCTAAAGATCTGCGAAAATTTGACTAGAGAGCTAAATTTACTCTCCGTAGCCGTGCTGCACGATCTAAATTTAGCTGCTATGTTTTGCGACGAACTCGTGATGCTAAAAGACGGCGAGATACGCTACGCAGGCACGGCAAAGCAGCTTTATACGAAAGAAATTTTATATGAAATTTACGGGCTAAACTGCGAAATTTTAGAACACGACGGCATGCCGTTCGTCGTGCCCGTAAAGCGATAAATTTACAAATCAAAATTTGAAAGGATTTTCTATGAAAAAAATAGCCGCACTTTTGCTTGCCATTAGTTGTCTTTTGGCGAATTTAACCGCAAACACGCCCAAAAAACTAGTCGTACTAGACCCTTCGGTCGTCGAGATAGTCTATATGCTAGGCGCGCAGGATCAGCTAGCAGCCATCGCTACGCTTCAGTTTTCTAAAATTTGGCCCGAGGATCAAACCGTAAAGCTAAAAAGCGTGGGCACCTACACAAAGCCAAATATCGAGCAGATCGTCGAGCTAAAGCCCGATCTCGTCGTCACTAGCTTTCACTCGGCAAACGTAAACGAGAGCCTTGCTAAATTTAACCTAAAAACCCTCACGCTAAAAGCAGATAGCGTCGGCGATATCTACAAAAATATCGAAGAAATCGGCAAAGTAACGGGCAAAGAGCAAAAAGCGAGCGAAGTCGTAAGCGAGATAAAATCCAAAATCGACTCTTTTGCAAACAGCGAGGTAAAGGGCAAAAAGATACTAGCGGTATTTTCATCCACGCCGCTTACGGGCTTTAGCTCAAAAACGCTGCCGGGCGATATCTTTACCAAACTCGGACTAAAAAACATCGCCGATGACGTAGAAGGCTCTACTCCGATCGTCTCGACCGAGTTTATCTTATCGCAAAATCCGGACTTCATCGTCGTTATCGGCGGCATGGGCGGAGATGGCGAAAATTTCCTAAAACAAAATCCGGTGCTTAAAAAAACGACCGCCGCAAAAAACGGCAAAGTGCTCACCGTGCCCTCCTCGATGCTACTTAGAGGAACGCCTCGCATAGGCGAAGCCGTAGATAAATTTTACGAGATGCTAAGCAAATAATGCGCTATTTTCTAGTCTCGCTCGTCTTAAATTTGGCTCTGCTTTTTTTGCCGTTAAACTCGCGCCAGATAGAGAGCACAAAACCGCAAGAAACGATAAAGATAAAGCTAAATTTGACGCAAGAAGAGCCCAGCAAAGAGACTAGAGAGCAGCTCCCGCCTCAAAGCGCGGAGCCGCTAGAAAAACCTATGGAATGGCTGCAAGAAACGCAGCCCCAACCGGTCAAATTTGAGCCCGAGCCCGAAATTTTAGAGCCAAAGCCGGTAGAGCCGGAACCCAAAAAGCCACAGGAGGAGAAAAAGCAACCCCCAAAGCCCAAAATAAAAAAGCAAATCTCGCCAAAGCAGGCGCAAGCGGTAAAAGAGGAGCCTAAATTTGAACCGACGCCCGTGCCGAGTCAAATTTTATCCGCCGAGCAAAGCGCGCAGCCTAGCTCAAATTTAGTCCCCGCAAAGCAGCCCGCCGCGCAAGATAGCGGCGAAGCAAAAGAGCAAAACGCATGCAAAGAGGGCGTGGGCTTTACCGTGGCGCGCGAGCCCGAGGCCAAATACCCCAAAAAAGCGCTCATGCTGAGGCTGGACGGGACGTTTAGAGTCGAAGTGGATTTTAAATTTGACGGAGAGATAAAGATAATAGCCGTTCGCGGGAAAAATAAAATTTTTAACGACGAAGCGGTAAAAATAACAAAGGAGTTAGAAATTAAAGCGTTAAAAAATATTTCGAATTGTATAATTACCAAACCTTACGAGTTCAAAACGGAGGAATAGATGTTTGAAACCAGACAAAAGGGGCACGCCGGGCCGACGCGTCCCAAAAAAATAAAGATGGCGACTAACGCCGAAGTGGAGAAATTTTTAACCGAGGAGCTACCCGCGCAAAAGGACGGCGTGATCTATATCCACGTACCTTTTTGCGATAATATCTGCTCGTTTTGCTCGATGAATCGCACGAAACTAGAAGACGAGCTAGATAGCTACACGCAGTATCTACTTGGCGAGATCGAAAAATACGGCAAATTCCCGTACCTACAAGCTAAAAATATCCGCAGCGTCTATTTTGGCGGCGGAACTCCCACAATACTAAAAGAAAAGCACCTAGAACCGATCATCACGGCTCTGCGCTCAAATTTTAATATCTCGGACGACTGTGAATTTAGTCTAGAAACCACGCTGCATAATCTAAATTTAAGCAAAGTGCGCCTGCTAGAAAGTCTAGGCGTAAACCGCTTTAGCATCGGCGTGCAGACCTTTTCGGACAAAGGCCGCAAGCTACTAAACCGCGTCCACGACAAAAAAGGCGCGATAGAGCATCTAAAAATGATCAAGCAAAATTTTAGCGGCATGGTTTGTACGGACATTATCTTTAACTACCCCGATCAAACGATAGACGAGGTGCTAGAGGACGCCCGCCTGGTCGATGAACTAAACATCGACAGCACGAGCTTTTATTCGCTTCAGCTTTTTGAAAAATCAGAACTCGCAAAGACTGTGTCGCAGGATTATTACGACGTAAATTACGAACATAAGCTGCACAACGCTTTCTTTGAAAAGCTACTGGGTACTGGCAACTACGAGGTGCTAGAGCATACTAAATTTAACCGCATCGGCCGCGACCGCTATCAATATATCCGCCTAAGCCACCAAGGCGCCGATATCCTGCCCCTTGGTAGAGGATCGGGCGGGAGGCTAGGCTACTACGACATCTACAACGCAAAAGAAAAAATGCGTATGATAAATAAAGTAGACGACAAACAGCGTGCCGAAGCGCGGCTAAAAAGCCTCTTTATGTACCCAAAAATCGACCTCGCGCAGGTAAAAAGCTTCGTTAGCGACGAGACGTTTGACGCGCTAATGGAGTTTTTCAAAAAATGCGAAAGCAAAGGCTATATGCACATAGAAAACGGCTTTTTAAACTACACAACCGACGGCGTATTTTGGGGTATGTCGATCGGCACCGAAGTAGCAAATATCTCACAAAAGGACTTTGAATGAAAAAAATAGTTATCTACACGAGCGCGACCGGAAATACCGAGAAAGTCGGTCTTGCCATCGCAAACGAGCTTGGCTGCGAGGCGGTCAAATTTAGCGAGGATCTGCATATGGATTTGGATAGGTACGACTTTATCGCGCTTGGTTTTTACGTCGATAAGGGCGACGTGGAGCCTAAATTTAAACGCTTTTTGCGCGAGATAAAGGGCAAAAAAATCGGCCTGTTTATGACGCTAGGTATGGATCCTGAGCACGAGCACGCGATGAACTGCTTAGAAAAGGCAAAAGTCGTGCTACGCGAGGGCGAAAATGAAATTTTACGCGAGTTTTACTGTCAAGGCGCGATCGATCCAAAAGTCATCGAGCAGCTACGCAAAATGGGCGAAGCAGCGCCTAACGACCCGCGCTACGCCGTAACTCCGGAGCGCGAAGCTAGATGGGCGCGGGCTGCAACCCACCCAGACGCAAACGACCTAGAAAACGCTAAAGCAGCGTTTAAGGGGATATAAATTTGCCGCCGCTTGGCGGTAAAATTTGCTAGTTAAATTCGGCGCATTTTAAACTCATAAATTTGCGCCCTATTTTTATCTTTATTTTAAATTTTACTCACCCAGACCCATATCTTGAAAACTATAAATTTGCAAATTTAATTCCAACAAAATTTCCAAAATCTGCGACGCTTCGTAAGTAGAATACTCTTCCTCTCCCAATAAAAGAGGAAAGCTTTAATTTGATAGAAACTACAAATACGTAACGTTAAATTTGACGAAAATAAAATTAGCACCATATAGATGCAAATCTCGGCAAGTAAAATTTGCAATTTTAACTTCAAATTTAAACATCAAGAATTAAGGCAACGTATCGTGAGGTGATTTTTAGCGATTTCACTTCGTTGCCCCTGCAAGGCAAACCATAAATTTATCCGCCAAATCCTCCTTAATACTCCAAATAAGCCAAAACTCGCTATAATCTCGTAAAAAATCAAAAGGAAGATTATGATACAAACTTGTTTATTTCCGGCTGCGGGCTACGGCACGAGATTTTTGCCCGCGACCAAATCGCTACCAAAAGAGATGCTGCCGATCCTGACCAAGCCGCTCATTCACTACGGCGTGGACGAGGCACTGGAGGCCGGCATGAAAAACATGGCGTTTATCACTGGCCGCGGCAAACGCGCACTGGAGGATTATTTTGATATCAGCTACGAGCTAGAGCATCAGATCTCTGGCACAAACAAAGAACACCTGCTAACCGAGATCAGAGAGCTGATGGCGCGCTGCACGTTTTCATTCACGCGCCAAGAGAGCATGAGAGGCCTAGGAAACGCCATCCACACGGGTAAAGTCCTCGTGCGAGACGAGCCATTTGGCGTGGTGCTGGCCGATGACCTGTGCATCAACGAAGATGGCGAAGGCGTGCTATCTCAAATGGTAAAAATTTACGAGAAGTACCGCTGCAGCATCGTCGCCGTGATGGAAGTGCCGATCGAGCAGAGCAAAAACTACGGCATCGTCACGGGTCGCGCGATCGAGGACGATTTGCTCATGATTAGCGATATGGTCGAAAAACCAGACCCCAAAGAAGCTCCAAGCAACCTAGCAGTCATCGGCCGCTACATCCTGACGCCTGATATTTTTACGATCCTAGAGCGCACCAAGCCCGGCAAGAACGGCGAAGTGCAGATCACCGACGCACTAAAAGAGCAGGCCAAAGACGGCATGGTGTTAGCGTATAAATTTAAAGGCAAGCGCTTTGACTGCGGTAGCGTCGAGGGCTTCGTGCAGGCGACCAATTTCTTCTACGAGCTAGGCAAAAATGCTAAAAAATGAGCTATTTTTCGAGCGTACGCCGCTAAGCGCGATCGGCTCCTACGCCAAACGCATGAACGACGAGCTAAAAGGCGGCGAGATCGGCTACTATCACCTGCCCGAAATCGGCGCAAATTTACTAAGCGAAATCGCCGAATTCGAAACGACGCTCGCACACGTAAAAAGCGTAGTGCTAGTAGGCATCGGCGGTAGCAGTCTGGGCGTCAAGGCGCTAAAAACGATGCTCTCAAGCGCAAAAAGGAGCCGCGAGCGAGAGCTTTATTTTCTCGATAACGTAGACGCCTTTAGCTTTGAGAGCGTTTGCGCTGGGCTAAAATTTGACGAAACGCTTTTTATCATCTCGTCAAAATCAGGCACCACGATCGAGACGATTACTCTTTTTAAGTGTATTTTGGAGCGCTTTAAACCCTCAAATTTGAGCCAAAATTTCATCGTAATCACCGATCCAGCCTCGCCTCTAGAAGCCTACGCGAAGCAAAACGGCGTCAAATTTTTTAATATCCCAAAAAACGTCGGCGGCAGATTTAGCGTGCTTAGCGCGATCGGCCTGGTGCCGCTGATGCTGTGCGGATACGACGCGGCGGCGCTACTGGAAGGCGCGCGGGCGTGCAAAAAGCGTTTTTTAGAAGACGGCGACGATACGCTGCTACAAAAAGCCTACCACTACGCGACGCATAAAAATGCCAAGATCAACGTGATATTTAGCTACGGCGATAGGTTTTTGGAGTTTAACGACTGGTACGTGCAGCTGTGGGCGGAGAGCTTGGGCAAGAAAAAGGGATACAAACGCTACGGACTCACACCGGTCGGACTCATCGGCTCACGCGATCAGCACAGCTTTTTGCAGCTAATCATGGACGGCGTGAAGGACAAAACGGTAAGCTTCATCAAGGTAGCCGCCACAGACGCAAACACAGCGATACCGAGCATTAGCCTAAACAGCCTTGAGGGCTGCGACTTCGTAAACGGGTTAAATTTAGACGAGCTAATCAACGCCCAGTGTAGCGCCACCATGCACGCGCTCGTGCAAGAGGGCATCAGCGTGGACGTCATCGAGCTTGAGCGACTAGATGAAGCGAGCGCGGGATTTTTGATTTATTATTTCGAGCTTCTTACGTCGGCTACGGGCATAATGCTAGGCATAAACACCTACGATCAGCCGGGCGTCGAGGTAGGCAAGCGCATACTAAAGACGATGCTCACGGCCGGAAAATAAAGGCTGTGGCGTAAATTTACGCGGATTTTGCTTTGCGAAGCTGTGTGCAAACAAAGCCCGTTGGT
>CAURRL010000032.1:0-8955 GCA_963526895.1 uncultured Campylobacter sp.
GTATAGTAAAGCCCAAATTCGTAGTGCCGTCCTGGCCTACGTTTTGGATTATCATATCTACGTTTATGTTTTTTTCTGCAAGCGCGGTGAAAATCTCTGCCGCGATACCCGGCTTATCGACCACGCCTCTTAAAGTTACTCTAGCTTGGTTTTTATCTAGCGCGATACCGCTTACTAGTACTGCTTCCATACTCTCTTCCTTTGTTATTAGTGTTCCTTCGTTGTGATTAAAGCTACTTCTGGTGACTAAATTTACATTTAGCTTTTTAGCTAACTCGACCGAGCGGTTTTGCAGCACTTTTGCGCCTAGGCTCGCAAGCTCTAACATCTCGTCGTAGCTGATTTTATCCAGCTTTTTGGCCTTTGGCTCGATGCGAGGATCGGTCGTATAAACCCCGTCTACGTCAGTATAAATCTCGCAAAGATCCGCATCTAGAGCGCCTGCTATCGCCACGGCGCTAAGATCGCTACCGCCTCGTCCGAGCGTCGTCACGTCGCCCTTTTCGTCTATACCCTGAAAGCCCGCTACGACGACGATCTTGCCCGCCTTTAACTCCTCTTTCATACGCTTAGTATCTATCGCCTCGATCCTAGCCTTAGTATGCACGCTATCGGTGATGATGCCCGCTAGCCTACCGCTTAGACCCACCGCAGGATAGCCTAAATTTATCAGCGCTATCGTTAAAAGTGCGCAGGTAACGCGCTCGCCGGAGCTAAGCAACATATCCATCGCCACGCCGTCGGGAGCCTTCGTATAATGCTCGGCGTACTCTACGAGCTGATTAGTCACGCCGCTCATAGCCGAGACCACGACTACGACGTCTGCGCCGCTTTTTTTAGTTTCTATCACTCTCGCGGCGACGTTTTCTATCCTCTCAAGCGTCCCAACGCTCGTGCCGCCGTATTTTTGGACGATTAACATTAAATAAATCCTTTCTCTTTAAAGTAGCCGATAACCTTACTGTAGATCGGCTTTTTGAAGTGGTTTACGTCGCTCAAAACCTCGCCTGAGTTTATAAATCTATATTCGTCAAATTCGGGCTTTTTGGTGTTTATATTTATCTTCGCGCTAGGTCTTAGCCGCACCAAAAAATACTTTTGCGTCTGCCCGTCAAAGTTATAAAATTTCCTACTCGTCGTACCCTCCGGGAAGTCGTAGCTGAGCCACTGCGGATACTCGCTAAGCACGTCCACGTCGTCCGTGCCTATCTCCTCTTTGAGCTCTCTTTTTAGAGCCTCGCGCGGGGTCTCGCCGTCGTCTATACCGCCCTGAGGAAACTGCCAGATACCCGTCATATCGCACCTTTGCGCGATAAATATCCTGCAATCAAACGGATAAGAGGGCGCAAGTATGACCGCCGCGACGTTTGGTCTATATTTCTTTTCCATCTTTTTTTCCGAGAATTTTTAATTGTCGATTTTAACGAAAAATAGTTAAGATATAGCTAAATATCGCTAGCTTAGCGGAAAAATTTGACGCTTATACTTAAAATTTTTATTTAAATTTTAAAACTACGAATTTTACTTTTACGGCGCAACAAAATTTGCGTGTTTTGCTTCATTTTCCATCAAATTTGACCGCTTGGCTCGTCAAATTTGAGCCGTCTATTTTAGCTCTAGTATCGCCCGCACTTCTTCGTCGGTAAACAGGCTCGCGCTTTCGTGCTTTTTGCGCTCGGGCACGGCTTTTGGTTCGGCGCGCGGCGGCAAATTTTGCGCAGACTCGTTAAAATCAAATAACGCAGCCTGCGCGGATTCGTCCGAGGCGGCCGTTTTTAGGGTTTCATTAGAAGTGGGTATTTTACTAGACGGTGTCGTTTGCGTAGCTCCGCCAAAAACAGGTGTTTCACGCGGAGCGGCGGTTTGCGCGCTTTGGCTAGTTGGCGCAGTTTTGGTTATTTTGCTTAAAGCACTGGTTTGCGAAATATCTTTTCCTTGCAAGCTGCCCTCTTGACGCGGTGCATCGTCCTGGCTGTTTTGCAAATTTTGCTCCAATACGCAAGCCGTTTTCTCGATATCAGCCACTAAATTTTGTTCAAATTTAGCGTCGCTGCTAGCTTGCAAGCCGTCAAAATTTACGTTTTCATCAAATTTGACAGCCGCACTCTCGCCGCTCCCGTCAAATTTATCATCTTGCAAAAACAAAGTTCCGTCCGATAACTGCTCATCCCGCTCGTATTGGCGCGCAAAAAGCTCGCTTACGTTTATGCCATCGCTGTTTTCTAGACTTGACGTCCTCTCGTTTACGCTCTCGCCGAGCTCCTCGATACCAGTTATACGCAGGCTTGGCATCACAGCCTTAAAGCTTTGCAAAATCGGCAAAAAAGAGCCGTCAAATCCATCTAAAATCACTCGCATATTTAGCCTTTTTTAGTTTTTTGGAGCGATTTTATCAAATTTATCTTTTGAGCCGTTTTTTGCTTTTTTAACAACAACAAAAAACCTTTAAAAAAAAAAAAAAAACCCGACGCCTAAGCTAAACAAAATATAAATTTACCGACCGCGCCCAAAAAATATCCCGAATGCAAGCTTAAAACCGCTTTGTGAATCGCAAAAGGCCTTGGCATCGAGCTTTTAGCGTTGTCAAACCTCGCATGCCTATTAATTTGCCCCTTGGCGGCGTTTATCGTCATCGTATTTACCTTATCATCCTCTTCCAGCCCTTTGTCAAAGTAAAATATCATAAAATTTTCGCCGTCTTCTTGAGTGATGACGTTAAAAAGCTCGTAATCGCCTCTATCTCGTTTAAAAATATCTATCGCAGCCTCTAAATTTACTATCTTGCCCTCGTCCTCCAGCGAAAATCCCCTCACCTGCGTAAAGCTCTTTTTTCTAAAAATTTCTTTTTCGCCAAGCGCGTTATTTACGAGCTTTGCCGCCCAGTCGTACGACCAGTAGAGTCCCGTAACGCTCATAAAAGCCAAAAATAAACAAAGATAAACGCCGGCAAATCCGTGCAGGCTGTATAAAAACGCATAGCCTTTGGCCTTGATTTTTAGAGTAAACGCGCGCGTAAATTTAGTTTTGAAACTAGGATAATAGATTATCAATCCAGATATAACCAAGACCACCAAAGCGATAGAGCAAACCGCAACGATATGCTTTCCTATAAGCCGCATCGTCTCGTTTTTGCTAAGCCCAAGGCCTAAGTTAGTGTGCAAATTTAGCATCAGACCGATAAATTTATCGCCGAAATTTTCGCCCGTTATCTCGCCCGTGTATTGATTTATAAAATACGACTTAAACTCGCCTTTAGCATTCGTGCCGGATACGCCTAGAGCGTGATTTGCGTCCGAGTTTATCTTGTAGTAGCTAAGCGTAAAATTCGCTTCCTTGGCTTTAAAAATATCTAAAATTTCTCTCGCGCTAAGCTCTTTTTCGCCTCGCTCGACGAAGGTTTTTTGCGAGTTTGCAAGGTCTATAATCTCGTCGTGATAGGATATGACCGCACCGCTAAGAGCGACGATAAGTAGCGGCAAAATACAGGCTAGACTTAAAATCAAATGGACGTTAAACCAAAATTTCTTTTTCTTTAAAAACGGCATCTTTCTCCTTAAATTTAAACTCGAATTTTAAAAACCGGTAGCGAAGCGGCGATCGCTACGCACCGCCCCGTTTAAATACTGCTAAATTTAAAAATTTACGTTAAATCCGAGCCTATATTTAATCCCGTCGGCGATCAAAATTTCATAGCGTCCGGATTTTGTCGTTACGTATTCGTTAAAGATATTATAAACGCTAAAATTTACGCTCGCATTTTTAGTTATCTTGTAGCTTGCGCCAGCGTCAAATAGCGTATAATCCCTTATCTCCTCGTCTCCCGGCGAGCCGTAAACGGCTCTAGTTTTGCCTAGATAGTTCATCTGCGTCCAGAAATTTAGATCAGGCGTCGCGTCGTAATCAAGCCCTATTTTTACGGTATGTACGGGTAGATTGTTTAAAGATTTGCCCTCGTACGCGCCCGATTTTTGCTTTGATCTAGTGTAAACGTAGCTTGAGTGCAGGGCTAAATTTGATAAAATCTGCCAGTCTGAGGAGAGCTCGATGCCCTTTACTTCGGCTTTGCCGATATTTACGCTCTCCCAGATACCGCGCCTATAGGTCTTGCCGTTATGCACGCAAACCCCCATACGAGGATTGCAGATCATTTGCGTACCTAGACCGTCTTTTATGCTCGTATAAAACGCCATCGCCGAGACGTTAAGGCTCTCGTCCCCGTATGCGACGCCGGCCTCGTAGTTTAGGCTGGATTCCGGTTTTAGGTCGCGTTTACCCAGCTGAGCTCCCATACCGCCGGCAAAAGGCAGAGCAAGCCCGTCGGTTCGCATCTTGATATCAGGCGTCGAGTAGCCTGCCGATACGCCGCCTTTTAGCGATAAATTTTCGCTTAGATGATACACGGCATATCCGCGCGGAGATACGTGTCCGCCGTAGTCCTTGTCGTGATTATACCTTAGACCCGCAGTTAGCGTGAGCGCGTCGGTCACGTCAAAATCGTCCTCGCCGTAGAGCGAAAAATCATATCTCTTTACGTTCGCGGCATCAGCCGTCGTTGCCTTTTCGTTTAGCCTTTCTCTTCTGTATTCAGCCCCCAGACTTAGCGTGTTGTTATCAAAAAAATACGTTCCCTTGGTATTTAGCGTCGTCGTTTTTAGCGTGAGGTCTTGCTGACCGCTTTCTTTCATATGATCGTGGTTTAAAAAGCTTTCAAGCAGCAGCTTGTCGTATTTACCCGTATGCGAGAGAGAGGCGGTATATCCGCTCATCTTCTCAAAAGCCACGCTCGTGTTATCGCCGGTAGCCCTTCTTAGCGTCTTGCCTTCGGTGCGCTCGTATTTATTTACTACGCGACGTAGATCCAGCGCTATTTCGTCGTTTTCGGTGGCGTTATACATGATTTTCGCACCGAAATTTACATCCTCGTTTTTGCGGTTCGTAAAGGCTCGCTCGTCTTCAAATTTGTGAAAATACCGCCCGTAAAGCGCGATACCTAGCACGTCCGGGATCACTGCGCCGTTTGCGTAAAATCCCGCCTGATAGTCGTCATTTATCCCGCTTTTGCCCGCAAGCGTGTAGTAGCCGTTTACGTTTCCGCTAAATTCGTTTGAAAAGCCCTTGGTGATAATATTTATGACGCCTCCCATCGCATCTGAGCCGTATAGTGAGCTCATCGGCCCTCGCACGATTTCGATACGCTCGATCGTGTTTGCGGGCGGGAGAAAATTTTGAGCGCTACCGATCGCACGAAGCCCTCTATACGCGCTATCGCTAGTTGCAGGACGGCCGTCTATTAAAATTTTAGTGTATTTTTGCCCAAGGCCTCTCATCGTGATACCCCGTCTGCTAGCAGCTCCCAGCATCGCGCCGAAAACGCCCGGAGCGTCTTTTACGACGCTTTCTATATCTTGATGGTTGCGCCTGGCTATCTCTTTTTGCGAGATTACCGACACCGATGCAGGCGCGTCTTTGATATTTTGCTCAAAACCCGCCGCGCTAGTTACGGTAACTTCGTTTAGTTTTACTTCGTCGGCCGCCTGCGCGCAAGATAGCGCTAAGCAAGCTAGCATAGAAATTTTAGGCATACTTTTCATCTTTACACTCCTTATTTAAATTTAAACCCTATTTTACTATAATCAGATAATTATTATCAATACTCCGATAAACGGTAGAGGGATTTTTTATCAACGCTAAAAGGATAAAAATAAATGAAAGTCGAATTTAAAGATATTTTACGCGCAAACGAGCAAGAAGTCGCGCAAAATTCGGTGCGCTACGGACAAAGCGCATGGCAAGAGCAAGATAGAAAATGTAAGGTTGAGTTTTTTAAAGGGGCAAGTGGCGCAAGCTACTGCAGAAGCGAAATAATCTGCAACAAAAGCGTAAAAAGACGGCTTGAAAGGAGCGCTGGCTACTGCTTTTTGCTCTTTAACGACGCAAGAGGGGACGCCGGGCTTAAAGCGGGTAAAAAAACTTTTTGTCTAAAGGCCGGAGAGCTTTGGATAGGGCGCGTGGATAGCGGATTTGAGGGTATCTGTGAGTATCAGAGCAATAACTATGCGGGACGATGTATCGTACTAAAAAACGAACTAGCCGACGAGCTGGCGGCATTTAAAAATCTAGGCGAAGAAAACGAAATCTGCATCCAAACGGCCAAGATAAATTTAGCCCAAAGCCTGATTTTGCGGGAGCTTTTAGCCGCGAGCGAGTTTGAGGGCAAGATGCGAGAAATCTTCATGGAAGCTAAAATTTTAGAGCTAATCTACAAAAGCTTAGGCGCGCCCAAAACGCCCGAAGCCGATGAAAAAAAGCGCGATTTTAGCGACGAATACGTAAAAATTTTAAATAAAGCAAGACAAATTTTACTAAGCGACGTCCAAAATCCGCCCAGCATAAAAGAGCTAGCCAGAGCGTGCGCGACGAATGAATTTAAGCTAAAAACAGGCTTTAAAAGCTACTTTGGCGATACGATCTACGGGCTGCTAGCAAGCGAGCGTCTAAACGCGGCGAAAAAACTTTTAGAGCGCGGAGACGTCGGCGTAAGCGAAGCCGCAAAAATCGTCGGATACGCCAGCGCTCCGCACTTTGCAAAGATTTTTAGAGAAAAATTCGGCGTTTTGCCGACGCAAATTTTAAAACAAAAGAAATTTTATACGTAAATTTATCGCTTACGGAGCTTTGCGGGAGTTAAGTTAAAATCAAATTTAAACATATCGGCGCGACTTTTTAAATTTAGCGGGCAGTAAAAACGGCGGTAAATTTTAAAATTTAAAAGCGTCAAATAGCTTACTGGAGTCGGTTTTGCACCTAAATCGGCCCAAATTTTCCGCAAACCAACCACCAAACGGCGCAAAAACAAAATATCAAACGCCGCGCGATAAAGCCACAAAATCTGCTAAAATACGGCAAAAACAAAGGTCAAAATGCTTCTTTACGTCCACATCCCGTTTTGCGAGAGCAAATGCCCCTACTGCGCCTTTGGCTCGGTCGTTGGCAAACGAAATTTAACCGGCGCGTATTTTGACGCGATGATTGCGGATTTTGGGGAGCAGATTTTAAAATTTGACGTGAAAAATGTCGAGATCGAAACCGTTTTTATCGGCGGAGGGACGCCTAGCGCCGTGGACGGGGGCTACTACGAGCGGTTATTTGAGGCAGTCGCGCCATATCTGGCAAAGGACGCCGAGATCACGACGGAGGCAAATCCAAACTCGGCAAGCCTAGCGTGGCTCTCGCAGATGAAATCATACGGCGTAAATCGCGTGAGCTTCGGCGCTCAGAGCTTTTTTGAAGATAAGCTGAAATTTCTCGGGCGTATCCACGACGCGAGGCAGATCTACGAGGCAGTCGCAAACGCCAAAACAACAGGACTAAAAAATATAAACGTCGACCTCATCTACGGCACGAAGTTAGACACCAAAAAACGACTCGAGCAAGAGGTGCAAAATATCCTAAATTTAGGCATTTCGCACGTGTCGGCGTACTCGCTAACGCTTGAGGAAAATACGCCCTTTGCCGGCAAGATAAACTACGCAAAAGATAGTCCGAGGCTAGCTAAATTTATGATAGATCGCATCGAAGAAACCGGACTAAAACAATACGAAATCTCAAATTTCGGTCAAATTTGCAAACACAATCTTGGCTACTGGCAGGGCAAAAACTACCTTGCCATCGGTGCTTACGCAGTCGGATTTTGGCGAGATCATCGCTTTTATAACGCTTCAAATTTAAACGCCTACGTAAAAAATCCGCACGCTAAAAAAATAGAAAATTTAAGCGCGGACGAGCTAAATTTAGAGCGTATATTTTTAGGCGCCAGAAGCATCGTGGGCATCGATCAAAAAAGCCTAAACGCCGAGCAAGAGCAAAGAGCGCGGCTGCTAAAAAATAACGGGAAATTAAAATTTAAAAACGGGCGATATTACGCCAAAAATTTCCTCACCGCGGACGAAATTTCTTTATTTATCGCGGGCTGATTTATGCAAATTTGAGATAAAAAACGCTAAAATGAGCGCTTTAAAATAAAAATTTAGGATAAAAAATGTTTGGCATGAGCTTACCCGAGATCATCGTCATAGCTGTCATCGCGGTGCTATTTTTAGGCCCAGATAAGCTTCCTAGCGCGATGGTCGAGATAGCGAAATTTTTTAAAACCGTCAAAAAAACGGTCAATGACGCAAAAAGCAGCTTCGATCAAGAGATAAAAATCCAAGAACTCAAAGAGGACGCGAAAAAATACAAAGAGAGCATCGCAAAAACCACCGAAACGGTGCGAAAAAAGCTTACCTTTGAGGAGCTTGATGAGCTCAAAAAAGGCGTAAATGACGTCACTAGCGGCATCACTGACGGCCTAAACGACGTAAAAAAGAGCGTCGAAGCGGTCAAAAACCCGGGCGAAGCCGTCAAAAATGCCGTGCTGGGCGATAACGAGAAAAAAGAGGCGTAATGTTTGAAGAGCTAAAACCGCATTTAGTAGAACTTAGAAAAAGGCTTTTCATCAGCGTCATGACCGTGATCGTGATGTTTGTAGTGTGCTTTAGCTTTTGGAATCAAATTTTAGACTTTATCATCGCGCCGCTGCAAAACACTCTGCCCGATAACCAAAAAATGGTCTTTCTTGAGGTGCAAGAGCCATTTTTCGTAGCGATGAAGGTGGCGTTTTTTACGGGATTTTTGCTCTCGTTGCCCATCATTTTTTGGCAGTTTTGGCTGTTTGTAGCGCCGGGACTTTACGAAAACGAGAAAAAGTACGTGATCCCGTTTGTTATTTCGGCAACTTTTATGTTTTTAGTTGGCGCGGCGTTTTGCTACTACGTCGTCGTTCCTATCGGTTTTGCTTTTCTTATAAATTTCGGCCAACAGCTCTTTTCCGCGATGCTAAACATCGGCGGCTACGTCGGCTTTTTTACGAAACTAGTCATTGCATTTGGCATCGCGTTTGAGCTCCCCGTTATCACC
>CAURRL010000033.1:0-8941 GCA_963526895.1 uncultured Campylobacter sp.
AGGCTTTTTCGGTTATCTTTTGGCCTTTGCCAACAGCCTGTGGATTATCTGGTCCATCTGGCGTTCGGGCAGGCACTAAGCGCGCAAACACCTAGCACAAGCCGTTCAAACCGGTTTTTCAGATGGCCTCCATGTAAACAAGCGTCAAAAAACATCAAATTTAACTTCGCCGTATCGGTAAATTTAGCGGCTTTTATCCTTTAAAACGCCGTTACCGTCGCCAAAAGACCAAAGATGATGCCGGGCAAATTTGCAGCCGCTAGCGGATAGTCTCTTTTGGCTTTTAGCAGGCCGTAGCTAGTCCAGATCGTGCAGTTTATCGCTGCGGCTAGAGGCTGGATAAAAGGCGTTTTGTTGCCCTCAAGGTTGCCCATTATCTGCGGGATATAGGAAATATACATGATAACCGACAGACACGTGCCTATCCAGCCTAAAATTTGCAAATTTTTCTCACTCATTTTTTCTCCTTTAAAAATCCACATTATACTATTTTTTGGGGCGCGGCGGGCGCATTTTGGTAAATCAAAGCCGTTTTTGGCTAAAGTTAGCCTTATAATTTTGCTTAAGGAAAAAAATGAAAACATGCGTCATCCTTGCCGGCGGCAAAAGCTCGCGAATGGGCCGCGACAAAACGCTGCTGCCTTTTGGCGGATTTGCGACGCTCACGCACTACGGAGCGCATAAATTCGGGCGGATTTTCGAGCGCGTATTCGTTAGCTCCAAATTTGAAAAATTCGACCCGTCATTGCCGCTCATCAAAGACGCCGACGCAGAGGAGATCTCGCAGTCAAATTTGAACGCAGCAAGCGATAAAAACGACACCCCGACAAACTCCGCTCAAATTTTGGCGCAAGATACGGCAAATTTGAGCGAGCCAGCCTTTTCTCCGATGCTAGCGCTTTACAGCATCCTTAGAAATTTTCCAAACGAAAGCGTCTTTATCGTTCCCGCCGATATGCCGTTTGTTAGCGAAGAGTGCGTGCGCGAGCTATATAAATTTGCCGGCGAATACGACATGGTCATCGCCGCAGACGAGTCGCATACGCACTCGCTTTGCGGGTTTTTTAGTGGGGATTTAGCAGGCGCGGCGGGCGAGCTTTTTGCCGCGGGCGAGCACAAGATCGGGCTTTTGCGCGACCGTTGCCGCTGCAAGATCGTAAAATTCGCAAACGCTGACGAGTTTTTTAACATCAACTATCAGGCAGATTATGAACAAGCCTTAAAAGAAGGAAAAATATGAAAAAAATTATCGTTTTACTGGCGATTTTGTTAAATTTCGCACCAGCCGGCGAGACCGCAACGGCGAAGCAAAATTTAGCCCCGCAGTCAGAAAATCTAGCTGAAAATTTAACCGAACCGACCGCAAAAGACGAAGCCAAGCGCCTCTACGAAGCCGCCGCAAAGCTCGAGTATGAAGGCGACAAAACAAGAGCCTTTCAGCTTTATAAACTAGCGGCTAAAAAGGCGATATTTACGGACGAGGACGGCGAAACTGCCGCTATGGAGCGCTCCGTGATCGCGCCCTCAGATAGCGTAGCGGACGCGCCCGTAGAGGAGCAAAAGATCGCCTCTAAAGAGCGCCCGAAAGCGAAATTTGAAAGCGGCGAGGCATACGACGTGGATGAAATTTTGGGCCTAAAGATGCACCACCTAAACTACCTCCTGCCGGCAACCTACGCATTTAACGACGTCGAAGGTAGACGCAGATTTGAGACCGCTTTTCAAATTAGCCTACAAAAGCCGCTTTTTTACGACGTGCTTGACATGAACGAAACGATCTCGGCAGGCTACTCGCAAAGCTCGTGGTGGCAGACGGCCAAGGGCTCTACGCCGTTTCGCGAGACCAACTACCGCCCCGAGATTTTCGTGACCGTTCCGATGAGATTTGAGGCGCTGCCGAGCCTTGACTACCTACGCGCGGGACTTTTGCACGAGAGTAACGGCCAGGGCGGCGAGAAGTCGCGCTCATGGAACCGCGTATATCTCGAGGCTAAGCTTTACGCCGGTAGCCTAGTCGTGATCCCGCGAGCGTGGGCGCGCATCCCTGAGAGCAAGGGTAGCGACGACAACCCAGACATCGAAAAATACCTCGGCAACATGGATATAAATTTCGCCCTACCATACCGCGGCCACGTCTTTACGGCGATGGTGCGAAACAACCTGCATTTTGATAAAACAAACCGCGGTGCGGGCGAGCTTGGATGGCTATTTCCGTTTGGCAAGAGCGGCGTATACGGCTACGTGAAGTACTTCACGGGATATGGCGAGAGCCTCATCGACTACAACCGCCACACCGATAAGGTCGGCATTGGCTTTGCGATTTTAAAGTAAAAAGCTGCCGCGCCAAAGCGGCGCCGACAAGATAAAAATCGCAACAAAAACGCCCGAAAGCGATAAGTCAAATTTGACCGAACCTACAAGCGGGCAAATTTGACGAGCGGACAATACGTATAGCAAAGCACGAGAGTAAATTTGAAAAATTACAAACGCGACGCTTTCCTTTAAATTTGCGCCAAGTCGCAGTCAAAAATCGCCGCCGCAATGCAAGCTCGAAATTCGTCAAATTTAGGGAGTTCGATGAAAAATCTATTACAGCTTTTTATCATTTTTACCTGCGCGACCTCGCTGCAAGCAGGCGGCAAATACGCGCCCCAGCAGCAAAACAACGAGCTAATCACAACTTATGTGATATTTTTTAAGTACGATCTGCGCAACGGCGAAAAGGACGCAAACGGCAAAATACGCAACAGACTCTACCTCATCGAGCTAGACGCGAGCGGTGCGCAGCTAAATCGCTACGTCATCGACGAAGCGGACGAGAAGTACAAGCGCAAGATCCCGGACGACCCCTCCACAAAGCTAAAAATCTCACTCGTCGTCCACAAAAACGAGCGCTGGGTGCTGCTAGAAGTGTACTCAAAAGAGCACCGAGACGCGCCTGCGTTCACGGCCGAGAGATGCCTGTGGGGTGGACTAGAAAAGGAGCTACTAGAACTTTTTGACGCGGGCGAAGTGCTAAAACTGTACCGAAAAACCAAGCGTTTTGATGCAAATTTAGGCTTTTTCGTCGAAAACAACATAACAGAATACCGCAAAGACGGCAAACCGTCGTATAAAGAATTTACCAGCGTCCGAACGGGCAAAAAAGAAACGACTTTTGAAAAATACGACGAGAGCGGGCGCCTGCACAGCCGCGCATACCAGATAGGCGGCGAGTCTGCGTATTTTGAGTTTTTCTACCCGAGCGGCAAGCTAAAAAGCGTGATAGACCAGCGCCAAACGATCGGCAAGCCGCTTAGCGAAGCGGTTAAAACACAAAAAGAATTTAACGAAAAAGGCGAGCTCGTAAAAGAAGTCGTAACCGACGCAAAAGCGGGCGCGGCGACTACAAAATTTTACGGCGAAAACGGCGAAATCATAAAAACCGAAACAACAAATCTCAGATAAACTAAAAGCGGAGAAAGATATGTTTTTAAAGCTAGACGAAATCGCTCGCGAGCTAGACGAGATATGCCTGCCTCTGGAACAAGAGGGCATAACGGGCATGAGGCTGCTAGCACAAAGCGATGCCGACGCGTCCACGCGGGCGCTAGAAAATGCGCAAAAGGCTCTAGGCGTCAAATTTCCGCTTGAGCTTTCGCGGCTAGTTTGCAAATTTGACTTTGGCAAATTTGAGGTTTGCAACGTACGATTTGGCGCCGGCAGCGACTACGCTAGCGAGCTAGTGCGGCTAAACAGCACCGACGAATACGGCGGCAAATGGCGGCACGGCAATACGCGTCCTGCAAATTTGATAGTTTTTGCCGTCGGCGATCCGTGGATATTTCTGATTGATTGCACGGACGGCGCGATTTATGCGTGGCTACTTGGAGACGAAGAACTTTGTGGTAGGCGTGTTGCGGGCAATTTTGAGAGATTTTTTAGAGCGCTTGCTAGTATCGGTATCGCGCGACTAAGCAAAAAGGTCGTGCCAAGCGCGGAAGAAATCGCTAAATTCGTCCAAGCAGGCGATGATAAGGTGCTTGAGTTTTGGCGAGAAATGGCTGAAATTTGATAAATTTAAGCGTAGACAGCTTTGGCGGCAAATTTAACTAACTTCAAAACTCTAATACGGCGATAACCGCTGCAAATTTTAACTCCTAATTTACAATTTTCACCCGTAAACCGGGTCAAATTTATATTATTTTTTGCATTCGAGCGCTAAATTTGAGCTCAATTTTACCGTAAATTGGGCGTTTAAAAATATAAAAAGCAAATTCGTGCCTCTTTGGCGACGGAGCGATCCATCGTAAAAATCGCTCCTGAACGCTTAAATTTGAAACTAAATTTAATTTAGTTGATAAAGCGTATTTTTGCCGTCCTGATAGGATAAAATATTCATCGCGCCATCTTTAAAGAATATACTTCTAGCGTTTGTTATCTCGCCTGGATAAGCGAGCGTCTTTACGATCTCCTCGCTTTTTGGATCTATGAGTACGATCACGTTGTGATTTTTGCTAAGCGCGTATAGTAGGCCGTCTTTGTAAGCCATCGACGTGACGTAAAGATCGCCTAGACTCTTACCCTCTTTGAGTGCGGCTTTTGGCGTAAATTCGCCCGAAAGCGTGCGGTCGCTCAGTAGAATTTTAGAGATGACGAACTTTTGCGCGTCTTTGTTGTTCGGCACGGTGGCTAGATAAAAATACGTCCCATCGGTAGCAATGCTTGCTACGTGGTTAAATTTAGCTCTGACGGTGTCGATTCTGCCGCGTCCAAGTCCTTTGCCTTGACCTTCAAATTTATCATTACCGCGCATAAAATCGGCATACTGCAACACCTCGTCCGCCTTAGGATTTTTTGCAAATCTCAAAAGCGTCTTGTTTGAGCCCATGAGCATGTATTTATCGCCCATAAACGGTATCACGCCGATGATCGGATCGACCGTCGCCGAAAAATACGGGTCGATCTCAAAATCGCTCGCGACCTTAAAATTTTCATCCATGAAAAAGACTTCCCATTTCGAGCTAGCGACGAATTCGCCGTTTATAAAATCGAGAGAATTCATAGGCTTTGCAAAATCTATCTCTTTTTTAGACGCGATGCTTAGGCTCTCGTCGGCTTTTAGCGGAGCATTGTTTGGATCGTTGTCAAATTTCACTCCCAGCTTCTCGCCGGCTGGAGCAAAGGCGTAATCAGGCGCCGCGACGTCTCTTTTGCCCAAAAACGATACTTTTTTCCAGTGGTTTTGGTAGCCGCTGTCGTCCCAGATGATGTATTTTGGATCGAGCGTAAAACGCACTGGATCGCCCTGCCCGTAATAAGGCGGGATACCCGTGCTAACAAAAGCTTGAAATACGTTTGAGGCGATTATAAACGCGCAAACAATAAAGGCTGCGCGAGTAAAAGAGCCGAGTTTTCTGATCGTCTCGCCGCCCATCTCCTCATCAAAAGCGCTAAATTTGGGCGCAAAGAAAAATATAGCCCCAAGCAGCACCACGACCGCCCAAAACACGACCTCGGCCCAAAAATAAGTATGGATACCGAAAACCGCGAGCCCAAAACCCTGATCTAGATCTCTGTGCGCGTGGATACCGAAGTGTGCAAAAGACTGCCACAACCCAAATCCAGTCATCACAAGCAGCATAGCCAAGTATTTAGCCTTTAGCCCGTATCTAACGATAAAAAGAGCCATCACGCCGATAAAAATCATACCCTCACGCTGCCCCCAGCATAACGTGCACGGGCTATCTTTTAGCACGTAACCGAAAATCAGGTTTGCTATACCAACAGGCAAAAGTATGATCAAAAATCCAGCCAAGCACATGAGTGCATAGAAAAATTTTGCTTTTTTGATTTCGTTCATGCCGCGCTCCTTATAGGTTTATAGCCGTGAGCAGATTGCCCGACTTGTGCCCTACATATAGATACGCCATAAACAACCATGCAACCACGACTAGACCAAATGCGATCTTTTCTTTTTGCGGTTTAGCTATGATAATTATCACGGCCACCAAAACTAATAAAAGCTGTAAAAATTCCATCTTTTCTCCTTGTCGGTAATATTTACGAATTTAATTTTATCCCCAAAAAGCTTAAAGTCATTATTAATTTTATAATTTAAGACGTTTCGGTCAATTAGTCAAACAGTCGTCACATTTATAAATTCTACTTCCAAACTCGCTCAAATTTATATTATTTTTTGCATTCGGGTGCTAAATTTGAGCTCAAATTTACCGTAAATTCGGCGTATAAATTTAAAAAGGCAAAAAATGATAACCGCAAAGGCTCTTTACGCATCCGCAAGGCTTAGATCGCTACCCCTTAGCGTCTCGGGCGTACTGCACGGTAGCGGCGCGGCATACGGCGCGGGCGTATTTAGAGCGGATATTTTCGCGCTGGCGCTGCTTACGACGCTTCTGTTTCAGGTACTAAGCGACTACGCTAACGACTATGGCGACGCGGTAAAAGGCACCGACGACGAGGGCAGACTGGGGCCGCGTCGCGCGATCCAAACGGGGCAGATGAGCGCAGCCGAGATGAAACGCGTCATCGCTGTTGCGGCGCTGCTTTCCGCGCTTTGCAGCCTCGCGCTAAGCGTTTTGGCGTTTGGCGAGCGGTTTTATCTCGTGCTGCTGTTTTTGGCGCTAGGCGGCGCGTCGATATACGCTGCGATCCGCTACACCGTAGGTGCCGGCGCATACGGATATAAGGGGCTTGGCGATGTTTTTGTGTTTTTGTTTTTTGGACTTTTGAGCGTGCTGGGTTCGTACTTTTTATACGCGCGTTCGCTCGATGCGGCACTACTGCTACCTGCGTGCGCGTGCGGGATGCTAAGCACCGCCGTGCTAAATTTAAACAACATGCGCGACATCCAAAACGACGCGCTCAAGGGCAAGCGCACGATCCCCGTGCGTATCGGGCTGAGCGCAGCCAAGCGCTACCACTACGCGCTGATAGCGGGCGGAGCGAGCCTGATGCTCTGCTACTCGCTTTTGCGCGGCGACACGGGCGTGAGACTGCTCTACGTAATTAGCTTTGCGCCGCTTATTTGGCATCTCTTTTTCGTCTCGAAAGTGCGGGAATGTCGCGATTTCGACGGGCAGCTAAAGGTCGTCGCGCTCTGCACGTTTGCAATGTCGGCGCTGTTTTTTATCGGGGAAATTTGGGGCTAAATTTAGCCTGATTATTGTTCCGCACGATTAGCAGGCGGCGAATAAGTAATTCAAATTTTTCTCAAAATGTTGCGAAAAAGTTATATATTTACTTTTTTAAAATACACTTTCAAACCTAAATCACAAGGAGAAAAAATGAAAAAACTAATCAAATTTTCGCTAGTAGCAGCGCTCGCAGCGAGCTTCGCAAACGCCGCAGTCTACGAGATCGACCCGGCGCACAGCAACGTCGGCTTTAAGATCAAGCACCTAAGCATATCAAAAGTCAGCGGAAATTTCGGTAAATTTGACGCCGTGATCGACTACGACAAGGACGCCAAGGAACTAAAAGCGCTCGAAGCCACGATCGAAACCGCCTCGGTAAATACGCAAAACGACAAGCGCGACGAACACCTACGCAGTGCGGATTTTTTCAACGCGGCTAAATTTGACAAAATCACCTACAAAATGGTCAAATTTGAGAAAGAAAGCGACACTGAAGGCAAGGTCGTGGGCACGCTCACGATGCACGGCGTCACTAAGCCAGTGGTGCTAAAATTCGAGCTTGGCGGCTTTACGGCGGATAAAAACGGTAAGGAAAAAATCGGCTTTAGCCTAGAGGGCGAAACTAAACGCAAGCTCTTTGAGATCGGGCTAGATACCTCCGAGATCACGCTATCTGATAAGGTCGAGCTAGAGATCGAGATCGAAGCGAAGGAAAAATAAACCTGCAGCAAATTTAACCAAAGCCCGTTTTTTGGGCTTTGGCTTATTTTTAAATTTTAAGTTTTTGCAAATTTGATAAACCATACGGCGCACATTATGGCTCGGCACTAAACTCGTACGGCAAAAATTAGATTTTAACGTCGCAAATTTTATTAATTCCTCTAGATAAACTTGCAAAATCAGCGAAACCGCCGCACTAAAAGGCAAATTTGCAACAAAAAAGCAAAAGCCGCTCAAACTAGCAAAAATACCGAGCACCGAGCGGCTAAGTAAAACAGCTAAGTCGACGACCGGCAAGTGCGCCCGCCGAGCCGCCACAGAAATCGTAAATTTACCCCTTACGTCCTAGCAAATATAGCCTCAATGCCTGTTCGGCGGTCATTTTGAGATTGCGCGTCGCGGTTTGCTTATCCATCGCCTCTTCTAGGCTCACAGGCTCGTTTAATACGCTAAAAAACGCGTCGATGCCGTTTTCGTTACAGCCGCCGGCGCACGGCGCCACGCTGCCTGCTAGCGCGATGATGGGTTTGCCGTATTTTTTGGCGATCTTGGCCACTCCGGTCGGTGTCTTACCCATCGAGCTTTGAAAGTCCAGTCGCCCCTCGCCTGTTATGATTAGATCGGTGTTTTTCACGTCCTCTTCGAGGCGGATTTCCTCCATGATGATGTCGATGCCAGGCTTTAGTTTGGCGTTTAGGTAGCTCACAAACCCGTATCCTAGCCCGCCTGCCGCGCCCGCACCCTTAAAGTTCCAAAATTCGCTCGAAAAGTGCTCGCTAGTCGCACTCGCAAAGCTAATAAGCCCAGCGTCTAGATCCTTTACCATCTGCTCGTCCGCGCCCTTTTGCGGGCCGTAGACATAGGCCGCGCCGTTTTTGCCAAACAGAGGATTATCCACGTCGCAAGCTACTAGAAACTCGCACTCTTGCAGCTCTGGTGCCACGTTTTTGTTTGAGATTTTTGTGATTTTTATGAGGTTTTCGCCCTTGCCCTCGAGCAGCTCGCCGTTTTCGTCAAAAAACTCGTATCCAAGCGCGCTTAGCATACCCGTGCCAGCGTCGTTCGTAGCGCTGCCGCCGATACCC
>CAURRL010000034.1:0-8726 GCA_963526895.1 uncultured Campylobacter sp.
CTCGTATCCATCGCCCTTTACACCTCTTGTCTCAAGCACCTTTTTAACAGAGTGCTTCATAGCAGATGCCGCTAAAAACTGTCCTTTTTTGATATTTACGACCGCTTTTGTCTTAGCCGCAGCTACGAGTAGATCAGTCTGGCGACACAAAAACGCCGGAATTTGCAGCACGTCGGCCACCTCGCCAACAGGCCCAGCCTGATAGCTCTCGTGGATATCGGTTAAAATTTTAAAACCGAATTCCTTTTTTACCTTGGCTAAAATTTCACACCCTTTTTCAAGTCCGGGCCCGCGAAACGAGCTTATACTCGTGCGATTTGCCTTATCAAAACTTGATTTGAAATAAAAATCTATCCGCTTATCTTCGTTAAATTTAACCAGTCTCTTTGCCACGTCAAAGACAAGCTGCTCGCTCTCGATGACGCAAGGCCCTGCTATTAGTATCATCATCTCTCCCTTGCTACGATTATTCCGCTGATAACGACCAGCATTATACCAAAAAACGCCGCCGCATTAGGTAGCGCATCGCCCATAAAAAAGCCGACGACGAGCGAAAACACGACATCCATGTAGCTTATGGCCGCGACCGAGCCCGCCTTTTTGCTAGCCGCATACGCCTTCGTCATATAAAACTGGAAAAAATAGCCCGCAAGCCCCATCAGTACGATTAGGATTACTCCTTTAAAATTTGGCACAACAAACGGCGAAAGCAAAAAATCTAAAGGCTCAAATTTGACCCACTCCGCAATGCCCATCAAAAGCATCGGCAGAGCCGTTCCCCACGCCATAAAGCTAAGCACGATGACGCTCGTGTCGTAGCTTTTGCGCAGAGTTCTGACGCTAAGCATCGCAAGCGCCGCCCCCACGCCGCTCCAAAGCCCCAGCCAGTCGGTTTTACTGATACCTAAATTTGGCTGGATGATAAAAAGTATGCCGATAAAGCCCAGAAATATCGCGCTCCAGCCCTTTTTGCTAAGCGCTTCTTTTAAAAAAATAGCCGCAAAAATCGCCGTGAAAATGGGGCTAGTTTTTTGAAAAGTGTAAGCCGCGCCCAAATTTATATGAGCGATGTTGTAAAAAAGAGCAAAAAGCGCAATCGTACCGATAAATCCTCGAAACATCAGCACCCAAATCTGCCCGCCTTTTTGATGCGTCGGCGGCCTTTTGTAAATCGCGTAAAGCACAATAGCAAGACCGACGGCGTTTCTAAAAAATACGACCTCGATGCTTGACATCTGCTCGCTCAAAACCTTCGCAAAGCCCCCGACGGCAGCAAAAAACATACACGCGATGATCATATAATAAGCGCCCAAATGGTGCAAAACGTATCTACGAAACAAAATTTTCCTTTAAATTTAAAACAAGCATTTTAATAAAAAATGACTTAAAATTTGTCTACTTAAGTGTTATTTTATGTTATAAATTGTATAAACCGTTTCCAGTATGTAAGGTTGGTTTTATATTTATATTAAATTTATCTTTTAAAGTCACAAAAAAGGAAGTTTTTATGGCCGAATTTGTATCTAAATTATTTAGATCTAAAAAATTTCAAATGTTTTTAGTCGTTTTATGTATAGTTTTAATGCCTACGCTCGGTATTATTTTTATCAACATCCAAAGTATCTCAAGCCAGCTAGAAAATGCTTCAGCTAGGCAACTAAACTCATACAAGCTAGCAGATGAGCTCAGACAAAGCTCCGACGATCTAACGAAGCTTGTGAGATCATACGTAGCTACGGCCGGAAAAAACCCAAGCTTTGAGGAGCAATATAACGCTATTTTGGATATTAGAAACGGCAAAAGTCCACGTCCGGAGGAATATAACAGAATTTATTGGGACTTTGTCGCAGGCGGGATCAAAAAGCCAAGACCGGACTCAAATTTGAGGATCGCGCTAAAAGATCTGATGAAGCAAGAGGGCTTTACGGAAGCCGAGTTTAAAAAAATAGAAGAGACCGAAGCAAGGTCAAACGTCCTCGTAAATCTTGAGGTAAAAGCTTTTGAAATGATCAAAAATTTAAACAAAGCCGAACCTGAAAAAAGAGATGAAATTTTAAAAACGGCGCTTGATCTGGTTAACGGCAAAGACTATCACGACCAAAAAGCCTACATCATGAAGCCGCTTGACGAATTTTTCGTTTTGGTCTCGGACAGAACACACAATGAAGTAAAAAATCTACATGAAAGCTTAATCCTGCAGCAAAATATCTTTAAAATTTTGCTCGGTATTACTATATTTTGCTCCATCATCTTATCAATCGTAAATAGCAAAGTAATACAAGGAATTTTAGGCGCAAAATCAGCTCAAATAGAAAACGTAATATCAGAAATTTCAAATGGAAATTTAGCTGTTGATATAAAAACCGATAGCCCAAAAAGCGCAATGGGTCTTTTACAGGCCGTCGCGCAAAATTTAAGAAATTTGATCAGCGAAGCAAAGCAACTCTCTCGCGAAAACTCCTCGACTGCATACGAGCTTAGCTCGACATCGCTGATCGCCGGCCAAAATGCCGAAAAAACATCTCAAACAGTTGACGAAGCAGCCCAAAAAGCAAATCAAATAAAAGATCAGCTTTTAGAATTTATAGAAGAGGCCAAAAAAAGCGCAGGTGATATGAAGCAAGCAAGAACCGTCATCGAGAGCGCAAATAAAGCCATATCAGAGCTGACCTCAAAGATAGAAAATAGCGTAGAATCAGAGCTTGGCCTGTCGGATAAAATTTCAAGACTTAGCGGCGAGGCCGAGCAGGTCAAAAACGTACTCTCCGTGATAAACGACATAGCGGATCAGACAAATTTACTAGCCCTAAATGCCGCTATCGAAGCCGCACGCGCAGGCGAGCACGGCAGGGGATTTGCGGTGGTCGCAGACGAGGTTAGAAAGCTGGCCGAAAGGACGCAAAAAAGCCTAGTCGAGATAAATGCGACGATAAATATAATCGTCCAGGGGATAAATCAGGCTAGTGAGCAAATGCACATAAACTCAGCTCAGATAAAAGATCTAAATTTGGTAGCGGACGACGTAAAAGACAAGATCATCATACTACCCTATAGTATGCATCAAGCAATAAATTTAACCTACAAAAACGTCAGCGACTATGTAAAAACAGGCGAAAACGTAACTGAAATTTTAAACAATACAAATAACATAAACGCCATCTCTTCTCAAAATGCAAAAAGCATCGAGGAGATAGCGGCCGCCGCCGAACATCTAAGCAAAATGACCGAAACTCTAAACAACAGCCTAGACAAATTTAAGGTTTGATCTCAAATTTTACTCCAAAAGCTCTTTGACTAAAAACCAAAGAGCTTTGCATTATGCCTCTTTAAGCCGCTTTTTATACTTTATATAAGTGAAAAATCTGTATAATCAGGCATCATAAAAAGGACAAATTTTGCAAAAGATAATTTTAGTCGGCAAGCCAAACGTCGGCAAAAGCTCGCTTTTTAACCGCTTAGCCGGCAGACGTATAGCCATCACCAGCGACGTTAGCGGTACGACGCGAGATACGAACAAAACAATCATAGAAATTTACGACAGAAGCTGCGTTTTGATCGACAGCGGCGGCCTTGACGACAGTAGCGAGCTCTTTAAAAACGTCAAGGCCAAAACCCTAGCCGAAGCTAGAAGCTCGGACGCGATCATCTTTATGGTCGACGGCAAAATGATGCCTAGCGACGAGGACAAAGCTGTATACTACGCGCTTTTAAAGCTAAATTTACCGACCGCGCTCGTAATCAACAAAGTAGATAGCAAAAAAGACGAGCTGCGAAGCTACGAATTTGCAAATTTCGGCGCGAAAACGAGCTTTGCTATCTCAGTTAGCCACAACGCAGGCATCGACGAGCTAGCAGACTGGATCTATAAACAGCTAAAAGACGAGATCCGCCCGGACGCAGGCGAGGATCTGGATGAGTTTTTAGAAAATTTCGGCGACGACGGCGAAGTGGTTAGGGAGATATCAGCCCGCGAGGACTACGAGCGCAAAAATATCCAAGTAGGCATCATCGGACGCGTAAACGTCGGCAAAAGCTCGCTGCTAAACGCACTCGTAAAAGAGTCCCGCGCGGTCGTGAGCGACGTAGCCGGCACGACGATAGACCCAGTAAACGAAACTTTCGTCTATGAGGATAGGATTTTTGAGTTCGTCGATACCGCGGGTATCAGAAAACGCGGCAAGATAGAAGGCATCGAAAGATACGCGCTAAACCGCACTGAGTCTGCGCTAGAGCTCGCCGACATCGCGCTTTTGGTGCTTGATAGCTCCGAGCCGCTAACCGAGCTTGACGAGCGCATAGCGGGCCTTGCGGCCAAATTTGAGCTGGGCGTCATAATCGTGCTAAACAAATGGGACAAAAGCGAGGAAGATTTTGATAAATTTAGTCGCGAGATCAGGGATAAATTTAAATTTCTCGCCTACGCGCCGATCATCAGCGTCTCTGCTCTGGGCGGCAAAAGAGTGCATAAAATTTACCCGCTGATTTTAGAAGTTTATAAAAACTACACGCAAAAAATCCAAACCGCAAGGCTAAACGAAGCTATCGAAGAGGCGGTAAAAGCGCATCCCATACCGCGCGAAAAGGGCAAGAGCGTGAAAATTTACTACGCGGTGCAGTTTGGTTTCGCGCCTCCAAAAATCGCGCTTGTGATGAACCGCCCGCGCGCCCTGCACTTTAGCTACAAGCGCTACCTGACGAACAAGCTACGCGAAAAATTTGATCTATCAGGCACCCAGGTCGTGCTGATCCCGAAAAACCGCAGCGGCTCGGACGAGGAAAACGAGGGAAAAAGTGAGTAAAAATTTAGTTTTCATCGGCTTTATGGGCGTTGGCAAAGGCACGGTAGCAAGGCATATCGCGAAACAAACGGGCAAGCTGTTTTTAGACACCGACGAGCTGATCGAAAGCGAGCAAAATTTAAAAATCCGAGAAATTTTCGAGGCTAAGGGCGAAGAGTATTTTAGAAAATGCGAGGCAAAACTCGCTAAAAAGCTGACCAAAAACGTAAAATCCTCGGTGATCGCGGCGGGCGGCGGCTTTGCAAAAGTTAAAGGCCTTAAAAAAATCGGAAAAATCATCTATCTAAAATCAAGTTTCGAGGCGATTTTAAAACGAATAGATGAAAGCGGCAAAGCGCAGATGCACTACGCCAAGCGCCCGCTTTTGCGCGATCTAAACGCAGCCAAAAAGCTTTTTGACGAGAGAAAAAAGATGTATAAAAGCGTCGCCGATCTCATAATCGACGTCGAAGGCAAAGGGCTGGAGCAAGTCGCGAAAGAGATCGAGGCGCAGCTAAAATCAAGAAAAAGGACTAAGTAAAATTTCGGTTGAAATTTGAGTGCAAATTTTAAAATTTGCGGCTTTAAATTTCTATTTTTAAATTTGAGCGGTTTAAATTTAATACGAAAGCGTTTGGCCGTATCGGCGTGAAAATTAGGCGCGGTTCGTATCGCTAAAATTTGAATAGCGAACGTCAAATCTTAAGTGAGCTAAAATTTAAGTTCAAATTTGACGGATTACAAAATTTAGAGCAAAAAAGATAAGTTAATTTTTAAATTTAGCAGATTACAAATTTTGTATGATTTGATGCAAAATTTGAAGCGGCAGTATTTTGCGATGATTTTTTGTGGCTTTGAAGTTAAAATTTGACGAAGATAAGGCATGTAGCCTATCGAGTCAAATTTTAACGAAATCCGCAAAAAGCGCGCAAAAGACAACGCACAACAAGAAAGAGAGAAAAATGAGAGTACTAACGGGTTTGCAACCAAGCGGCAAACTACACCTGGGCAACTACTTCGCCTCGATCAAACAAATGGTTGAGGCGCAGGGGCAAAGCGAGATGTTTATGTTTATCGCAAACTACCACGCGATGACCTCGGTCGCCGACGCGGGGAAGCTAAAACAAAACACCTATGAGGCGGCGAGCGCGTTTTTGTCGCTGGGTATCGATCCGCAAAAGAGCGTATTTTGGGTGCAAAGCGACGTAAAAGAGGTTTTAGAGCTCTACTGGATACTGAGCCAATACACCCCGATGGGCCTGCTCGAGCGCGCTCACGGCTACAAGGACAAGGTCGCAAAGGGTCTCACCTCGCATCACGGGCTTTTTAGTTATCCCGTTTTGATGGCGGCCGATATCCTGCTATACGGCGCGCAGGTCGTGCCCGTGGGTAAGGATCAGATCCAGCACGTCGAGATCGCGCGCGACATCGCGGTCAAATTTAACAACGAGCACGGCGAGATCTTCGTCCTGCCGGAGTACAAAGTCGATGAAAACGTAGCTACCGTGCCCGGCACCGACGGCGCGAAAATGAGCAAAAGCTACGGCAACACGATAGATATTTTCGCGGACGCCAAGACGCTAAAAAAGCAAATTTCAAGCATCGTGACGACCTCAGAGCCGCTTGAAGCGCCTAAACAGTGGCAAAACTGCAACGTCTATAATATCGCTAAATTATTCCTAGACGAGAACGGGCAAAAGGCCCTGCAAGCCAGATACGAGCGAGGCGGCGAAGGACACGGACACTTTAAGATGTATCTAAACGAGCTGATTTGGGAGTATTTCGCGGATGCTAGGGAGAAATTTGATTATTATCTAAACCACCCGGGCGAAGTGGATGAAATTTTAAACGAAGGCGCGAAAAGAGCGCGAGCCATCGCGGTGCCGATAATGGAAAAAATACGCGCCGCAACCGGTATCTATAAATAAATTTAAAGGAAAAAAGTGCAAGCAATCTACCCTTACGCGCAGCTTATTCACCTGATCTGCGCTATCATTTTCGTCGGATTTTTATTTTTCGACGTGATTATTTTTTCAAGGGCTAAAAAGAAATTGCCCGTAGAAATAGCGCAAAAAGCGCAGCAGGCTATATCAAGCGTCGCGATAAAGATTATGCCGCTTTGCGTACTGATTTTGATTTTAACGGGCGGCATGATGATGAGCAGCTGGGTCGGCTCGAAGGCGGGCGGATATTTCGCATCAAATTTACAAACCGCCTTGATGATAAAGGTTATTTTGGCGCTACTGATATTTGCGGCCGTAGCGACCAATCTCACGTGTAAATTTATACTAAAACGCCCTAGCCCTCTAGGCAATATCCACCCGTTTGCGTTTGCGGCGGCGGCGATCATCGTGATATTTGCTAAAGTTATGTTTATGGTTTAAGGAGAGGATATGATAAATTTAAAACTACTCGACACTCGCTACGACGAGTTCGTAAAAAAATTACAAGGCAAAAACGTAAAGCCCGAGGTTTTAAACGAACTTTTGACGACGTTTAACGAGCTAAAAGCCAAGCGTCAAGCGCTAGAAAATTTCCAAGCGATCCAAAACGCTAAGAGCAAAGAGCTAGGCATAAAGGCTAGAAACGGCGAGAACACCGACGAGCTAAAAAACGAGCTAAATTTGAACAAAGCCGCGATGGGCGACGCCGCCGATATCGTGCGCGCATACGAGGAAAAGCTCGAGAACATCGCAAGCTGCGTGCCTAACATCACCGACGACGACGTGCCGTTTGGCGCCGACGAGGACGATAATGTCTGCGTAAAAACCGTGCTAGAGCCTACCAAATTTGACTTTACGCCAAAGGAACACTGGGAGCTTGGCGAGAGCTTAGGCTGGCTTGATTTCGAGCGCGGCGTTAAGCTATCAGGCTCGCGCTTTTGCGTGCTAAAAGGTATGGGTGCACGTCTATCAAGAGCGCTAGTTAACTACATGATCGACTTTAACAACGCGCGCGGCTTCGAGCTGGTTAATGTGCCGTTTTTGGTAAATGCAAACACGCTTTACGGCACCGGGCAGCTGCCTAAATTTGAAGACGATCTATACAAGGCTCAGGGCGAGGATCTATATCTCATACCTACTAGCGAGGTGCCGGTGACCAATCTTTACAACGACGAAATTTTGCCCGTCGAGAACCTGCCGATAAAGATGACTTGCTACTCGGCATGCTTCCGTAAAGAAGCGGGTTCTGCAGGACGCGACACACGCGGTATGATACGCCAACATCAGTTTGAAAAGGTCGAGCTCGTAGCTATCACGGCTCCCGAGCAAAGCGCGCAGATGCTAGACGAGATGGTAGCGTGCGCTAGCGACTTGCTAACGAGCCTTGGATTGCCGCACCGCCATATGCTGCTTTGTAGCGGGGATCTTGGCTTTAGCGCGGCAAAGACGATAGACCTCGAGGTCTGGCTACCCGGACAAAACAAATACCGCGAGATAAGCTCGGTATCAAACACGCGCGACTTCCAAGCTCGCAGAGCCAAAATCCGCTACAAAGACGGCAAGAAAAACGCTCTGGTAAACACCCTAAACGGCTCGAGCCTAGCCGTAGGCAGAACGCTCATAGCGATCATGGAAAACTACCAAAAAGCAGACGGCAGCATCGAGATCCCGGAAGTTCTTAAAAGGTACATTTAGTGGCGAAAAACGACGACGAAAACGTAGTAATCCTCGAAGAGGCCGATTTTGATCAAGACGAAGAAACCGACTCGCTCGATGAGCAAGAAGACAGCGACAGCGACGGTCTAGTCTCGCTTGACGAGCTAGAACCAGTAGCTATAGAACAGCCCGTAGACGCTCAAGAAGAGGCTAAAAAAAGCAAGAAAAAGCTTTTTATCATCGGCGGGGCGGCGGGCGTATTCGTCATCATCCTGGCCGTAGTTTTGTTTTTCGTTTTTAGAGGCGAGAAAAAGCCGCCAATAGACGAAAAGCAGATCGTAAAAGATAT
>CAURRL010000035.1:0-8649 GCA_963526895.1 uncultured Campylobacter sp.
GCCTTAATCAAGGCGGATTTAAATTTTACGACGGGAGCGTATATGAAATACGTGACCGAGTAAAATTTAAATACAACGCAGAGTAAGACAAAAAGACAAGCCTAAAAACTAAACTTCATACCTCTCGCCTGGCTTCATCTCGATCATCTCCCACGGCAAGCCCTGTTTATTTAGCTCATCCATGAAAGGCTTGGCGTCGAAGTTTTCCATGTTAAAGACGCCTTTGCCGCTCCAGATACCCTTTGCGACCATCATCGAACCGATCATCGCAGGCACGCCCGTCGTGTAGCTCACCGCCTGCGCGCCCGTCTCGGCGTAGCAAGCCTCGTGGTCGCAGACGTTGTAGATATAGACCTGGCGCTCTTTGCCCTCTTTTAGGCCTCGGATCACGCAGCCGATGTTGGTTTTGCCCTTCGTGCGAGGGCCGAGGCTCGCAGGATCAGGCAGCAGGGTCTTTAAAAACTGGATCGGAATTATTTTCACGCCGTTGTGTTCGACCTCGTCTATGCGCAGCATGCCGACGTTTTCTAGGCATTTCATGTGAGTAAGGTAGCTCTGTCCGAATGTCATGAAAAAGCGGATTCGCTTCAGTCCTTTGATATTTTTTACGAGGCTTTCAAGCTCCTCGTGATAGAGTAGGTAGCTGTCCTTGACGCCGACTTTCGGGTAGTTCCATTTGAACATTATTTCCATCGGCTCGGTCTCTTTCCACTCGCCGCGCTCCCAATAGCGGCCTTTTGCGCGCACTTCGCGTAAATTTATCTCGGGGTTGAAATTCGTCGCAAACGGATATCCGTGATCGCCCGCGTTGCAGTCCAGGATGTCGATCTCGTGGATCTCGTCAAAGAGATTTTGCTGTGCGTAGGCGCAAAATACGTTTGTCACGCCCGGATCAAAGCCGCTTCCCAGCAGCGCCATCGTGTTTGTGGCTTTAAACTCGCCGTCCTTCGCCCACTGCAGCTTGTATTCAAATTTGGCGGTGTCGGGGTGCTCGTAGTTTGCGGTGTCGATGTATGGGATGCCGGCGCGAGAGCACGCGTCCATGAGCGTTAGGTCCTGATACGGCAGTGCGACGTTTAGCAGTAGCTCGGCGCCCGTTTTTTTGATTAAATTTACGACCGCATCGGTGTCGTCCGCGTCGATCTGAGCGGTATCGATCTGTACGCCTAGGCGGTCTTTGATAAACTTAGCGATCGCGTCGCACTTACTTTTGGTGCGGCTTGCAAGGGTGATTTTTGTAAAAACATCCGCATTCATCGCGCATTTTACGGTCGCGACTTGGCTCACGCCGCCCGCGCCTATGATTAAGATATTTGACATTTTGGCTCCTTTAAATTTTTATGATTTTATCTAAAGCTTATATAAAATTTGCTTTTAGTAGTTACAATAGCGCGAAATTTTAAAGGAAATTTATGCGTCAAATTTTAATTTTTCTGCTTCCGATTTGGCTCTTTGGGGCGAGCTGCGAAGAGGCGATGCAGCGCAGCATAGATGAGTTTATAAAGCCTGATCGCAATGCTGCGGCTACGGCGATAGCGGGCGAAAAAGCCGCTCAAATTTGCCTGGCTCAGTACGGCGAGGAGCATGAGAGCACGATCATAGCATTAAACAACTCGGGCAGCTTTTTTATGTTTGCAGGCGAGCCGCAAAAGGCGCTTGAGGCTTATGAGCACTCACTAAAAATTTTGCAAAAAGGGCTGGGCAAAGAGCACAAAGCGCTTGCAAAGCCCTATCACGGCATAGCTAGTGCGCAGTCAGCACTTGGGCGATACGATGAGGCGATAGCGAATTTCGGCTTGGCGATCAGATGCTATGAGCTAGGCGGCGAGAATATGCAAAAAGATCTGATGAGCTGCTATGCGGGGCTAGGCGATACGCTCTATAAAACGGGCGATTTTAACGGCGCATACGTAAAACACGCCGTTGCGTTTAGGATTTGCGAAGAGGTTTTTGGCACAGACGGCGTAAATTTGCTGCGAGCGAAGTACTATGCGCTGATGGCGGGCGATCTGGCGGGGCTCGGCAATAAAACGGAGGCGCTGCAAAACTACGAAAAAGCCCTTAAAATCGCGAATAAAATTTTAGAAAAAAACGATGAGAAGCAGGCAAAACGCCTAAAAACAGAGCTGGAATTAAAGATAAAAGAGCTGTAAATTTAGCGATTGGATCTTGAGGCGGGCCAAATTTGCCGCTCAAATTTAACTCGGTCGTCGCTACTCGGCGTTTAATCGCTTTGCTAAATTTGCCGCACAGGCAAACGCAAAATGCAGATTGTACCCGCCGAGCATCCCCGTTACGTTTAGAACTTCGCCGATGAAATAAAGCCCGCGAGCGCCGTTGTAGCCGCTGTTTGCATCTAGCACGTCCGTATCTACGCCACCTCTTGTTACTTCGGCTCGCTCGAAGCCAAACGTCCCCGCAGGCGCAAATTCGTAAGCAAATAGCCGCGAGATTTTCGCCGCTTCATCCGCTTTGTACTCGCCGTAAGGTTTGTCGCTAAGCCCCGCCGCATGCAGAAACTCGAGCGTAAATCGTCTAGGCAGCGGCAGGACGGTGCTGAGCTGTTTTTTGCTTTTTTGCGCGGTTTCGATGCTAAAATTTGGGCAAAAATTTATCGCAATCAAGCCTTTTTGCCAAAAAAGCGAAGCATTTAGCACGGCCGGGCCGCTTATGCCTTTGTGAGTGAAAAGTATGTCGCCTGCAAATTTGCGCGGCATTTTCGGCTCGCGGTTTGCGGCGTTTTTGCTCGCGCAAACTACGCTAATCTCGGCAGGAAAGCAAACTCCGCTTAGATTTTTAAACCAAAACTCGTCTTTTTGCACGGTAAATCCCACGAGCGCCGGAGCTGGCGTGGCGACGCTGGTGCCAAAGCTCTGTGCTATTTCGTAGCCGATACTGCTGGCGCCCAGGCTTTTGTAGCTTAGACCGCCGCTGGCTACGACGAGATTTTTAGCGTAAAATTTATCTCCGTTTTCGGCTAGCACTTCAAAAATTTCAGTCTGTTCGGATTTAAGTTTCTCTAAAATTTGCCCGTTTTCATCAGCCAAAATTTTTCTAGCGCCCTTTACGCAAACGCCGCAAAATATTTGCGCGCCGCTTTGTTTAGCGCGCTTTAAAAGTACGCCCAAAACGTCTTTGGCGCCGCTTTCGCAGAAAAATTGATTTTGCTTTTGCTCGTTAAATTTTAGCTCGCCAAAAAACTTTAAAACGTCTTTGAAGTCTAGGTTTTTTAGGATATTTTTGACGAAATCCGCGTCACCGAGGTAGTTTGACGCGTCGATACGGCGGTTTGTGACGTTGCACCTACCGCCGCCGCTAGCTAATATTTTCTTGCCAGGAGTTGCGTTTTTTTCGAGTACGGCGACGCTTTTACCGCGTAAATTCGCCGCCAAAAATAGCCCTGCCGCGCCCGCTCCGATTATCAAAACGTCGTAAATTTTGCAAATTTTAGCCATCACAAACCTTAAAATTTACGCGCGGCAAAGCCATCTAAAATCAAAAGCTATTTTTTAGCACTAGGAATTTTTGCTCTTGCGCTTCGTCTAGTTTCATTTTTTCGTTGCGATTTACGAAAAGCTTAAAGATCACGTTGTGATCCGCGTCGTAAAAGTGCAGGCTGTGTCCGAGAAATCCCATAAATTTAGTGCTCACAAAGCCGATGCTTGCGATTGATTCTTCTTTTAGGTGGCCGCCCAAAAAGCCGCTTTTATCGGTGAAATTTAAAAATCCTCTCGCTTTTTTAGGCATAGGTACGCTTACTTTGATCTCGATGATAAATTCAGGCGTATTTTTGATGAAAAGCATCTCGCCCCAAGTGCTGACTTCTTCGAAAATTTTCATCAAATTTTCTGCGCCGACTTCCTTAAATTCGTCATCGCCGCGGTATTGCAAGATTTCGTATTCGCGCACGTTTAGCTGTTTAGCCGCATCGTAAACGGACATCTTTTTGTCCTCGAAAAGCTCGTCGATTTGTTTTTTTAGATCGCTCATTTTTGTCCTTTTTTGAGATTAGATTTTGATAATAGTATTTAAAAATAGCTAAAAATCGGCTAAATTTACATGACAGGCGTCGTTGCGTTATCAAACGGCGCACGAGCCGAAGTTTCGGCGTTTTGCTCGGGACGGACTCGGTAAATTTTACCGTCCGCAAAGCCTGCTAAACGCCTAAAATTTGCTTTATCTCCGCCTCGCTTGTTAGCTTGGAGTTGTATTTTACGACGAGATTTTGCGCGTTTTTGTAGCACTCCACGACGCCTTTTTGCTTCTCGATCTCGGCTAGATCGGCATCCGTGTCAGACGGCAGATAGATATTTTTAAAGATATTTGGGTTGTCTAGCCATTTTAGCGCGATCAGCCACACGACGCAAAGCACCGTCACGACGGCGGAAAGCGCGCTAAGGCCGTAAAATTTAAGCAAAGTACCGCCGCCGATACCGCCGATAAAGCTTCCCATGTAACCAAAGGCGTTAAAGATGCCTAAAACCGCGCCTTTTTGGCTTACTTTGCTAAATTTGGACGCCATGGATTGCAAGATCGGCTCGTGCAGGTTAAAGCCGATAAAAAATATAATCACGCCCGCGTAAAATAGCGGCTTGTGTCCGAGCGAGAGCGCGAAAAGTCCGTAGCAAACGACGAAAAGCGAGACGCCGATGACTAAAATTTGCTTTGTGATGCGTTTCGTTTCGCCGATCGCGCCGCCGATACCCATCGCGATAAAGCCAAACACCGTTGCGACCGAGTAGATGCCGCTGAGGTCCTTTTTGTCCATGCCAAAATACTTCACGATAGCGATCGGAATCACGATAAAGGCCGCCGACATCAGCATTTTTTGCATGAAGTTGCTGATGTTCATGAGTAGTAAATTTCTGTTTGAGAGTAGCTTCACGGCCGGCATTTTGGCCTGCGAGTGCGTAAATTTAGGCTCCTCGCCAACAGCTGTGTATAAAAGCACGATACAAACGACCGTAACCGCGATCGAGAGGTAAAAGAGGCTTGAAAGGCCGTATTTGGCGCTAAGCATCGGCGAGAGTATCATAGAAAGCGTAAAGCTAATGCCGATAAACGCTCCCATCATCGCCATCGCGTGTCCGCGCACCTCCTCTTTGGTCATATCGCTCATCAGCGCGATCGCCACGGCTCCTATCGCGCCCGCACCCTGGATAAATCTACCAAAAATCATCGTGTAGATATCAGTCGCCACCGCGCAGATCGCAGCTCCAACTATAAAGACGAGCAGGCCTATTAGCATCGAGTTTTTGCGTCCGAAGCGGTCCGAGACGTAGCCAAAAACCACCTGAAACGTGATCTGCGACATCGCGTAAACGCCGATGAGAACACCGACTAAAAACTCGGTCGCCCCCTCAAGCTCGAGCGCGTAGACGCTGATAACTGGTAAAATGATAAATAGTCCAAAAAACCTGCTGCCGATGATAAAAGATAAAGGTAAAGCGCTTTTTACTACCATAAATTTTCCTTTTAAAGGAGTGATTTTACCCGAATTTTGATAATACGTAAATTAAAGCCGAATTTGATAAAATGTGAGCGGTAAATTTAAAAAAATCGGCAAAGTTATCTTGCGATGAATTTAAATGTTGCGACGAAATTTTCGACCGAAGATAGAACATATAGTTCATCGAGGGAGGAAATTTCTAGCTCATTTAAAGGCGCGCAAGAGAAGCCGAAAAAGGAAAAATTTTGAAAATAGTTTTAGCAACATCCAACTCCGACAAAGTGCGCGAAATAAAAGATTTTTTAAAAGATTACGAAATTTACGCATTGCGCGAAATTTGCGAGCCCTTTGAGATCGTCGAGGACGGCGCGACTTTCGCCGCAAATGCGCTAATCAAAGCTCGCGCGGTGCAGGCAAAACTGCGCGAGCTAAATTTGGCGGACGAGTTTATCGCGCTAAGCGACGATAGCGGCATCAGCGTGGAGGCTCTTGGCGGCAGGCCCGGGATTTACTCCGCGAGATTTAGCGATATGAACGAGTGCGGGCAGATAATCGGCAAAAGCGCGACCGACGCTAGCAACCGCGCAAAGCTGATAGCCGAGCTAAATGCGCTAAATTTAACCAGCTCGCCCGCGTTTTACACTGCTTGTATCGCCGTTAGCTCAAATTTAGGCGACTTTACGGCGCACGGCTTTATGCATGGCACTGCGATTTGCCAGGAGCGCGGCAGCAACGGCTTTGGCTACGATAGCCTCTTTATCCCCAAAGGCTTTACGCGCACGCTTGGCGAGCTAGACGACGCCACAAAGCTAAAAATCTCGCACCGCTCAAAGGGACTTGAGCTTATAAAATACGTGTTAAAGAGCCTTGATAGAAAATTTGGGCGCTAAATTTAAAGCGCAAAAGAGAAAGCAAATTTGCGGGCAAAAACCTGGCTAAATTTGCCGTCTCTTAACGCTAGCGCGGTATAATCGCGCAAATTTAAAATTTGAGACGAAGATGAATCTGGTTTTATTCGACTTTGACGGGACGATCACGCGCGACGACTCGCTGCTGGAGTTTATCGCTTACGTCGTGGGATTTAAGAAATTTTTTAGAGGGATTTTTTGGCTTTCGCCCGTTTTGATCGGCTATAAGCTAAAAATTTGCAGCAACAACTACGCTCGTAGGCGGCTGATGACGTACTTTTTTGCTGGCATGAGCGCGGATAAATTCGCTCAAATTTGCAAAAAATACTCAAACACGCACATCGAAGATATCGTGAAATTTTCCGCGATGGCAAAGATCGCCGAGTATAAGGCAAACGGCGACAAGGTCGTGATCGTGACGGCGTCGCTCGAGGACTGGCTAGCTCCGTGGTGCAGAGCGCAGGGGCTGGAGCTGCTAGGCACTCGCATCAAGAAAAAGGGTGGCGTGATAACGGGCGAGATAGACGGCGCCAACTGCTACGGCGCGGAGAAGGTGCGCCGCGTGCGCGAGGCATACGACACGGACGCCTTTGATCGCGTGATCGCGTACGGCGACAGCAGGGGAGATAAGGAGATGCTGGAGTTTGCCGACGAGGCGCATTATAGGGTGTTTGAGTGAACGGGATCGCGACTAAGAAAACTGCAAGCTAGCCGAGAATTTAGATGTTTTTGGTTTAAATTTGAGCACTTGTACGGCAGAATTTAACGGTTAGCGTACTTTTGCGGTGTTTAAAATCTTTTTGTTGCTGTTTGAGCCGCTTGGGTTAAATTTGCGATGTTTTTAAAACTAAGTTCAAATTTGTTTGCTACTGCTGTAACGGCTCCAAATTTGACCCGGTGCGCGTTTAAACTGGGTCAGCGTAAATAGAAATAGCAAACTTGGCGCTATTTGTTTTGGCTTAAATTTAGGTCAAATTTGCAGCCTTTGCTTTGTAAAAATGCGTCGCTCTTATAGCTCAAATTTGAGCGTTAAATTTACCCTCAACCGCAAACGCTGCAACTCAAATTTGACCTCAAATTTAAACCATTTTCAGTACTTCGACTATCTCGCCCTTTGCGATAAATTCGGTTTCTTTTGGGATGATTAAAAGCGCGGCATCGTTTGTTAGGTTGTTTACGATCGCCGAGCTGCCCAGCTTCTTGCCGTCTAAATTGACGTAAATTTTGCCGTCTCGATTGACCAAATTTACCGCCGTAAACTCCAAAAACGGCGAGCGCTTTTTGTAGTCCTCGCCCATGATCGCTGTGATTTTAGGCTCGCTAGCGCCAAACCACGCATTTAGCAGCACGCGCACGTAGAGCACGCACATCACCATCGCCGAGTACGGGAAGCCCGGCAGTGCAAATATATACTTTTCGCCTGCTTTTGCGACCTTGATGTGGCGGCCCGGCTTGATCGCGGCACCGTCTATGATGATGTCGAAATTTTCGCCCAGCGCGCCTTTTACGAAGTCGTAGTCGCCCATGCTGATGCCGCCCGTGGTGACGAGCACGTCGGCTGATTTTAGCGCGCGGACGATGGCGTCTTTTACGAGCTCGGCGCGGTCGCGCACTATCTCGCACAGTACGGGTTCGCCGCCCATTTTGCGCACCATGGCTGCGATACCTACGTGGTTTGAGCTGTGAATCTGCGCGGCGTTTTCTAGCGGCTCTCCGAGGTCTTTTATCTCGCTTCCAGTCGCTAGCACCGCGACTCTAGGCCGCACGAATACGCTAACGTTAAAGATCCCAAGCTCGGCTAGTAGCGCTGTCTCGGCGTAGCCTATCGTTGCGCCTTTTTTGATTAGAATTTCGCCTTTTTTGTAGCTTTCGCCCACTTCTCGCACGGCAAAGCCCTTTGCGACGGGTTTTTTGATCACGACCTTGCTACCTACGACCTCGACGTTTTCGACCGGGATTAGCGTGTCTGTGCCTTCGCTCATCAGCGAGCCGGTGAAGGTTTTGACGCATTTTACGCCCTCGACTTTTAGACCCTTATCGCTACCTGCGGGCAGGTCGGTGATGAGCTCAAGCTCGCTCAAATCCTCTTGCCACGCAAATGCGTAGCCGTCCATAGCGGAGACGGGCTGGGCCGGGTAGTTGTCCTGTGCCGCGATATCTACGGCGATACGGCGATCAAGTGCCTGCGTTAGAGTGGCCTTTTCTACGCGGTCCCAGGGAACCAGCGTAGAGCGTAAAATTTCAAGAGAGGCCTCGTAACTCATAAATTCTTTCATTTTTTATCCTTGTTGA
>CAURRL010000036.1:0-8469 GCA_963526895.1 uncultured Campylobacter sp.
CGGTTACAGCGCTCAAATTTTGCTTTAGCTTGGTCATTTCGCCGCCTTTTACGTAGTTTATTTCACGGTTTTGCATGGATTTTAGCGCTACTTTTAGCAAGATTTTTTCGCCCGTGCAGGCCGCTTTTTCCTCTTCACTCGTGCCAATTGGCTCAGGGATGCCTTGCGTAGTATAACCGTAGTATCCAGCCAGCTTAGCAGCCGTAGACTTCTGGCAAAACCACTTCGTAAACGCATCGCTGCCGTATCCCGGGAAGGCCTCTTCGCTACGTTTTTCTTCCTCTTTTTGCTTTTGCGGATCTTGTGCGTAGATGAAACTTATCTCGTAGATACCGGTCTTTTTGACGGTAAAATTTATGTCGATTGCGCTACCGGCATCTGACATATCGGCCTCTTTGTAAATGCCGTCATCAAGCGCATCGTCGCCAAAAAAATCAAATCCGTAATAAATAGCTGAATAAAAAACGCCGCAAAAAAGCAGCAAAAATAGGCAAAATTTGATCTTCAAATTTGAGGTTTTATCTGTTTGGCGCGTAGGTTTTTACCTCATATAGCAAGAAATCATACACGCGCTGTTGCACGAGGCCTTCGTATTCGTCGGCGTCGATGAGCCTGCGCAGGTGCTCAAAGTCGATCTTTAGCGCATAGTTTTTGTTCGCTCTGATGGCCTGATCGATCGCCAAAAGCAAGCTATCAAGCGTCATGGGATCTTTGCGTTTTATGCGGGAGACGTACTCTTTGGTAGTTTCGATGAGTACGCGTTTGCGGTTCTCGTCGCTGCCGTAAATTTCGCTCGATATGTCGTATAAATTCTCAAAATCGTCCTCTTCGGGATTGAGTTTGGCCGAGATGATAGCTGCAAAGACCTTCGCACGAAACTCCAGCGAGCGGTGGTGATAGACCAAAAACTCCCTAAACAACGACAAAAATTTACATTTTATATCAAATCCCATGTTGCCGCCTAAAATATATTTAAGTAAAATTTGAGTAAAATCGCTCTTGCCCTTTCTTAGACCTGTGCAATGTCTCTTCTAGGCACCGCTTCAGGGTGGGAACACAGCAGAGCACTTAGGCTAGGCGTGTGCCGCAGTCATCTGAGAGAGGGTTTTTAAACCTGCAAAAGCGAAAAATGCTCCTTAAAATCATCGCAAACTTTTAAAAAATTCACTCCGTCCAAGCTCTGATTTTTCTGAAAAAATTTATCCATATTATTAAAGCCTTCGGTTAGTTCGTTTGACTTTACGCCGTAGCTGATCGAGATACCAGCCTCGAAAAATGCCGCGAGCTTGTCACAAAATTTAAGCGCTTTACCGTCGATGGCATTAAATTTATCCTCATTTACGTTTTCCATCGTGCCTTCGTGATGCAGAGGCTTTTTCTCACAGATCCTATTTTCAAACTCATTTTTGATAAATTTGCCGTTTTCCATGCGGATGCCGAGGATATAGCTAAACTCGTCTCTAAAATTTTCAGGCACGAAAGGTAAAATTTTCTCGTCTATCAGGCGCATTTCGTATTCGCTGATTATCTCGTTTAGGCCTTCAATACCGTATTTTACGGGGCTAATGATATCGCGCGTTAACGACTCGGGCAGATCGTGAAAGAGCGCGCAAAAGAAATTATTTTCTAGCCTTGATTTGCAGGCCTTTACCTCAAGCGAGTAAAAATAACTCAAAATCGCCACGACTAGCATGTGGCCTAGAACCGCCGTTTCAGGGATGCGCGGCGTCTGTGCCCAGCGCTTTTGAAAGCGCAGTCTGCCGGCTAGATCGACTAGCTTTGCCAGCTTTTGATTCATCACGATTTTTCGCACGCCTATTAGCTCGTAATAATCCTCCAGCTCCTCCTCCACGCGCGCTTTTAGCTCGTCTATGTCGCTTAAAAATTTGCTCGTTTGATAAACGATCGAAAACTCCCAGCGCGTCGCGAGGTAGCTAGCGGCCTTTAGGATTAGGCGCTCTTTGGCGTGAGCTTTGTCCTTGTGCGTGAGATAGCGGCGCATCCGCTCTAAAAATTTACCGCCCTCGACGTCCTTTACGAGCCCTTCTAGGATTGTTAACACCCAGGCGTTTATCTGTTCGTTTTTAGTTTTTTGCATCTGATGAAACACATCCGGGCGTATATCCGTGACCACAACTCGCGCGAGAAACTCGAAAATACCGGCCTCGATAATGTAGTTCATATCGGCGCCGTGCTCGAGCTTTGCGATAAAATACGCGATGATAAATTTGTGCGCTTGCTTATCAAGCTCGACTAAATTCGTCATCTTCGGATAGTCGTTCCAGCGCGAGATGGACGCGGCTTTAAAGATGTGCTCGATCAGCTGCGCGCTTATCATTTATCTTCCGATGATTTTTTCACGACGCGGGCACGCTTTTCGCCGGCGAATTCAGGCTTTTTAAAGCCCTCTTTGCTGCCTGTTCTTCGCGGTTTATCGTCAAATTTATCTTTACTCGCACTCGCGCGAGGTTTTCTATCGTCGGTTCTTGCGCTTTTTTTATCGGCGCCGAAACTCTTACCGCGAGAGCCGTCTTTGCTAAATTTAGACTCGCGTCCGCCGTAACCGCCTCTATCGAAACTACGCTCGCTATCTCGCGTAAATTTCTCAAATTTAGGCGCTTCAAAGCTTTGTTCTTGCGTTTTTTTGATTATCTCGTCCGAGCAAATTTCGATCACTGTATGGACGTTGCCTCGCGGGTTAAAGTCGCCAGTAATTTTCATCCATTTTGGCGCTAGTTTTCGCTCTAAAACGTCGTAAATTTCGTTTATGCTATCCTCGTGGCTGATGTTTCGCGTCATGAAGCTATTGATGTAAAGTTTGATCGCTTTTAGCTCGACGACGAATTTAGCCGGCATGTACTCAAGATATATCGTCGCAAAGTCAGGATACCCAGAACGCGGGCATAGGCAGCAAAACTCCGGTAACGTGATCTTGATTTTATAGTCACGTTCGTGCTTGTTTTCCCAGATTTCCAGGTCTTTTTCTACGTCAAATTCGTTTATTATTTTCTCGCCGTATTTTGGCTCTACGACCTCATTTTCTTGCATTTTTTTCCTTTAAATTTCTTTTGGCTTCTCTATGAAAAAGCCCTGCGCGAAGTCGGTCTGATAGCGCTCCGCGATGTTGTAAAACTCGTCGTCCTCCACAAATCTCACGATGGATTTTACGCCTACTCTTTTTGCGGTCAAATTTAGATTTTCTAGTAGAGTTTTAAATTTGTCGTTTTTGATATTTTTGTTAAATTCGATATCGTAAATAACAAAATCTATCGGCAAATATTTAAAATATTCAAAGCCCGCGTTGTTGCCGCCGAATTTATTAAGCGCAAAGCGGAAACCGAGGTTTTTATACTCCGTTAAAATTTCTCTAAATCTATTTATCTCATCATACACTAACTTCTCGCTAAACTCGAAAATAAAGCAGTTTGGATCGATTTTACCCAGTCCGACGAACTCTTTTATAAAATTCGTAAATTTTAAATTTCTAATCGAAACCGACGAAATTTCGATAACGATCGGATCTTCGTCTTTAAATTTAAGCTCGGATAGCTTTTTGATGACGTTTATATCAAAAAGTACCTCATAGCCGTTTTTGTTCGCGATATTTTGCACTTTTGCTTTTGAGACGAGACCTTGCTTATCGGTATAGACTTTTACGATGATATTTTTCAAATTTTGCCCGAAACGAAGGCTTTTTGCGAGCTGAGTTTGAAAGATAAATCTTTGCATATCGATGCAGTTACATACGTCTTTTTCAAGATCGTCCGTGATGTCCACTTTATCTTCGCTATCGCTCTCGTTTAGCTTTTGAATTAAATAAGAAACCGAGTTTTTGAGGCTTGCCGAGTGATTTATGTCGATAGCGTCAAATTTGATTTTTAGCTCGATATTGTAGATTCCGTCGCTTAAAATGCTTTTTTCAAAAACGTTTAAAAGGTGGATGAGCTCAGTACTTTTACTCTCGCAAAATATTAGAAAATATTCGTTTGAATATCTACCGATGAGCGTGTTTTTAGACACTTTTTCATTTAGAAATTTCTCCAGCCTCTCGACTAATCGTTTCAGTAAAATATCGGTGCTAACAAAGCTGTAACGCTCGTTTAGATCGTTTAAATTTTCGATCTTTAGTATTAGCATATTACCGCCGCTTTTGCCTTTAAATTTGAAAGCTTGCTTTGATAAAAGTCTTAAAATTTCATCTCTATTATAGGCTTTCGTAACTTGATCAAGCACGCTTGTTTGAAAGCTTTGGTAAATTTTATAAGCCGTAAAATAAACCTGACACAAAACCAAAATCGCAATCAAAATGATATCATCGGTACCAAAATCTATATCGTCTTTTTTAACGAAAATATACACCAAAATGATAATGGTTAAGATAAAAATCGAGGATACCTCCAGCGCGGTTTTAAACCTGTTTGATCGTTCTTTTAGTTCTGATTTTAACATTTTACACGTCCAAATGTTTCACGTCTTTTGCGTGCTCTTGTATGTAGTTTCTTCGCGGTTCGACTTCATCGCCCATAAATAGATTAAACGTATCTGAGGCACTTACGGCATCGTTTATGTTTATTTTTAGTAAACGGCGATTTTCCGGATTCATCGTCGTCTCCCATAGTTGCTCGGGATTCATCTCGCCAAGACCTTTATAGCGCTGGATATAAGCGCCTTTTTTGGCATTTTTTTCTATTTCATCTAGCACGTCTAGTACATCGCCTTTTAGCTCTACGCCGCGCTCTTTTATTTTTTGACTGATATAAAGCGCTTCCTCGTAAAGCGGATTTGTAAATAAATTTTCATTTACCAAAAGCTCTTCCAAGCCGCTTTCGGTTTGCACGTAAATTCGCGCTTCTTCTTCGCTGACGTATGAGTTTAGGATATTGTGCCCCTGTGCCTCTAAATAATTTTTTAAAATTTCAAAAATTTCGCCGTAACTTTTTGAAACGATATCTGGATTTTCGATCATAAATCTAACCGCGGAAATGACGCTAAATCGCTTCTCAAGCTCTTTTAACACGCTTCTATAAGCCGCGACTATCTTTAAAAAGTCTATGAGATCAGCGTTTCCGATACCTTCAAACTCAACCCCTTCGATGCCGGTTTCGATTAGAAATTCATTGAGCGCTTTTTCGTCTTTTAGATAAATTTCTTTTTTACCCTTTTTATAACGGTAAAGCGGCGGCTGGGCTAGATAGATATGACCGTTTTCCACGACTTTGTGTAAAAATCTAAAGAAAAAAGTTAAAAGCAGCGTCTGGATGTGGCTACCGTCGACGTCGGCATCGGTCATGATGATGATTTTGTGGTAGCGAAGCCTCTCGGCATCAAATTCGTCGCCGATACCGCAACCTAGCGCGGTTATCATATTTTTTATTTCGTCTGATTTTAAAATTTTATCTAAGCGCGATTTTTCGACGTTTAAAATTTTACCTTTTAGCGGCAAAATGGCCTGAAACACTCTATCGCGTCCTTGCTTAGCAGAGCCGCCCGCAGAGTCGCCCTCCACCAGATAAAGCTCGCTGATGGTAGGATCTTTACTCTGACAGTCGGCTAGTTTACCGGGCAGCGTTCCTATGCTTAGACCCTCTTTTTTACGCGTTAGATCGCGAGCTTTTTTAGCAGCTTCGCGTCCGCGCGCCGCCATCAGCGCTTTTTCAATTATCGCGCGAGCTTCGATTGGGTTTTCTTCAAAATACTTGCTAAGCACCTCAAACGCCATCTTTTGAACGATCGGTTTTACGTAGCTTGAGCCTAGTTTTCCTTTCGTTTGGCCTTCAAACTGCGGCTCTGGAACTTTGACGCTAATCACCGCGATTAGGCCTTCGCGGATATCTTCGCCGGTGATTTTCGTGTCTTTTTCGCGGGCTGCGGCGTTTGCTGCGATATAGTTTGTTATCACGCGAGTTAGACCCGCGCGAAATCCCGCCTCGTGCGTACCGCCGTCAGGGGTTTTGATATTATTTACGAAGCTTAGTAAATTTTCGCTATAAGTATCGTTGTACATCAGCGCAAAATCGACTAAAACGTCCTCTTCGCCGCCGCTAAAGGATACGGCTTTGCTTACGGCTTCGTTTTTATTCATATCCGTTACAAAGCTTTCAAGTCCGCCCTCGTAGTGAAAGCTCTCGCTTCTACCGTTTCTTTGATCTTTAAAATTTATCGTGATTTTCGGGTTTAGATAGGCTAGCTCGCGAAAACGTTTAGTTAAAATTTCATCGTTAAATTCCGTAACCTCAAAAATGCTGTCATCCGGCCAAAACTCTACCTGAGTACCGGTTCTATTTGTGTTTTTGATAACCTCAAGATCGCTTTGCGGGATACCTTTTGAAAATTCTTGTCTATGTAGTTTGCCGTCGCGTTTGATATTTACGACCAGTTTTTTTGAAAGGGCATTTACGACGCTAACGCCGACGCCGTGCAGACCGCCTGAAACCTTATAAGTATCTTTATCAAATTTACCGCCGGCGTGAAGTACGGTTAAAACGACAGTCGCTGCTGAAATTTTCTCCGTAGGGTGCATATCTACCGGTATACCGCGTCCGTTATCGGTGATGATAGCAGAGCCTTCGCGCGTTAGTTCTACGTCTATCGTATCGCAGTAACCCGCCATCGCTTCGTCTATTGAGTTATCGACGACCTCGTAAATCATGTGGTGTAGGCCGCTTACGTTGGTATCTCCGATATACATACCGGGGCGTTTTCTAACCGCTTCGAGCCCTTTTAAAACTTTAATATTTTCCGCGCCGTAATTTTGTTGCATTATTTACCTTTTATTTTTATAAATTTATCGGCATGATTACCGTTTTTAGCTCGTTTGAGCTCACCGTAAAGGCTAAATTCGAGTCGTTAAATCCGAATTCGAAATGTTCCTCTTCGATGCTTTGTAAGAAATCGAGCAAATATCTATTTTTCACGCCGACGTAGATCTCTTCTTCTAGTCCGGTTGCAAAATCTATCGTGGTTTTAGCTTCCGAGTTATCCTCAACGATACTTTCAAAGCTTATGGTTTGAGGTGCAAATACGATTTTCGTGCTTTCAGAGATTATCGAAACGGTTTTGATGCCTTCTACCATTTTATCTCTGCTTAGTCTTAGTCTTCGTTTTATCTCTTGTGGGATTACTCTGTTGTAGTCTGGGAATCTGCCATTTATCAGCTTTGTGAAAAACTCGAAATTTGCACTTTGAGCGATCAGGGTCGTATCGTCGTAGTAAATTTCTATCTTATCAAAAAATAGCTTTTGTATCTCGCTAATAGCTTTTTTCGGGATAATTAGCGAAAATTCGCTCTGAGTCGGCGTTTCAAATCTAAATACGCTAAGTCTTTTAGTATCTGTACCGACGATATTTATGTAGTTTTGTTTGATGTCTATAAGAGCGCCGTTTAGCTCAAATTTAGGGTTATTATTGTCGATACTTGGGAAAATTTTCTTTAAACTTCGTCCAAGCATTACTGCATCGATTTCAAATTTATTTTTATTTTCTATTGTCGGGAAATTTGGAAAATCCTCAAATTTATACATTGGAAGCTTATATTTTGAGTTTTTTTGTTTTATGTAGAGATAGTTATTTAGTGTCTCTAGCGTTACCTCCTCGTCCTTTAAGCTTCTTATGATGTCAAGCAGTTTTTTACCGTTTGCCGTAGCATTTCCTTCGTCCATGATTTTGACGTTTGAAAGCTTATACGCTAGGCCAATTTCGTGGTCGGTTGCTTTGATGTTTAGGATACCGTCTTTAGCGCTGATAAATATATGCGAAGTTATAGCGCTTAGATCCTTTTTTTCTAAGTAAGGGTTGGTATTTGTTACGATGCTTTCTAAAGCATTTTTGTTAATTGCGACTTTCATTTTTTTCCTTTGTTTTTAAATTTCTTTTAGTAGCATTAGTAGGGGGCGTGAAAAGTTTAAAACTGCTTTTATTTGCTTTGAATAAGGCATTTTCGGCGTTAAAAAAACTGCTTATTTTTTCACTTTTATTCACGTTTTTACTCTTTGGTTAAAATTTTATTCTTTAGTTCTTCGACGCGAACTTTAAAATACTCATTCGTTTCGATTAGTTCGTTTATTTTTTTTATGCTGTGGCTTACTGCCGAGTGATCTTTCATGTTAAAAAATTGCGCAATCTGCGGCATCGAGTTTGGCGTCAAATTTTTAGCTAGATATATCACGATGCGTCTAGCCTCGACGATATTTTTCGAGCGTGATTTGCTTTTCATTTCGCTTGGTTTGACATTTAGCTCTTTGCTCACGATTTCAACGATATTTTCTAGATTTATGTTTTCGCGCTTTTCTTTTATCTGATCGCGCAGGATATTTTTTGCAAACTCTAGTGTGATTTCCTGTCTCATTAGCCTTGCATAAGCGTTTAAATTTATTATCGCGCTTTCGATTTCTCGAATGTTATCGCCCATGTTTGTGGCGATGTAGTTTATGACGTCTTTGTCGAGGTAAATTTTATCAAATTCGCATTTTT
>CAURRL010000037.1:0-8348 GCA_963526895.1 uncultured Campylobacter sp.
TAACGAGATAACTACCGTATAAATTTGCTACCTTCGACGCGCTATTTAGCGAGTAAATAAGATCGCTTTTTAGGCTATTTTTTATCTTAGTTATCTCGTCTTCGTCTATTTTTTGCGTTTTTGCGTTTTCTAGCACACGCCAGATCTCTTCCTCTACGGTCTCGGCCTTGACGCCAGGGTTGCAAACGGCTAGCACGATGAGCAAGCTCTCGTCGATATTGCTCATATTATAGACGTCTACGCTGTTTACGAGGCATTTTTCATCTATCAAAACGCGCTGTAAAACCGAGCTCTGCCCGCTGCCTAGATACTCGGCTAGCGCGCCTAACGCAGGCTGATCTTCGTGATTAAACGGCGGGATCTTAAAGGCGAGCGCTAGCATCTCTACTTCGCTATCCTTGTAAATTTCAGCTCTTTTTGCACCGTTTTGCTCAGGCTCGATGCAGTGCAGTTTTGGTAGCGGCTTTTTGTTTTTTATGTGTTCAAAGTGCTTTTTGCCTAGCTCAAACGCACTTTTTTTATCTATGTCGCCGCTGATTAGAAGCATCGCGTTTTGCGGCTGATAGTACGTCTCGTGAAATTCTTTTATATCATCTATCGTCCAGTTTCTGATGTCGCCGATAAAGCCGATCGGAGTCCAGTGATACGGGTGATAGCTAGAAGCTACGTTAAATAGCGTAAAGTACAAAAAGCCGATCGGAGAGTTGTCCGTGCGCCATCTGCGCTCCTCGGTCACGACGTCGCGCTCAGGCTGGAATTCTTTATCTTTTAGACTCAAATTTTCCATTATATCGGCATAAAGCCTAAGCGCCTCGTCTAGGTTGCCTTTTGAGCATTTGACGAAATAATGCGTATAATCAAAGCCCGTGCTAGCGTTGTTTACGCCGCCAAAACCCTTTACGATCTCGTCAAATTCGCCCGCTTTCATATTTTTGGTGGATTTAAAATTTAGGTGCTCTAGCATGTGCGCGATACCGCTTTTGCCCATGGTTTCGTTTCGCGAACCCACGCGGTAAAACACGTCCACGCTAATGACGCTAGAGCCCTTGCTAGCGGGGATGTGATAGATCTCAAAGCCATTTTTGAGCTTTGTTTTAGAGTATTTTATAAGCATAAATTTCCTTAAATTTTGTTTTTTATATCGCAGCCCACCGCTTCGCTAATTGAGGCGAAATTATCCTCTTTTAAAAGCTTTAAAATACCTTCGTTTATCTGTTTTGCGATGTTTGGGCCCTTGAATATAAAGGAGGTGTAAATTTGAACCAAATTTGCGCCCGATTTTATGCGAGCGTATGCCTCCTCGGCGCTGTCTATGCCGCCGCTTGCGATCAAAACCGTCTTGCCGTAAAGCTCGCTAGCCACCGCGCTAAAAAGCTCTCGCGAGCGTTTGGCGATAACCTTGCCGCTTAGCCCGCCGAAATTTTGTAAATTTGGAGATTTTGATAGCGAATAATCCACGCTCGTGTTATTTATGATGACGCCTTTTGCGCCGCTTTCTACGGCAGTTTTGCAGATCTGCACGGCCTTGTCGTCGTCCATATCGGGCGCTATTTTAAAGATTATCGGTTTTTTTGCGATCGGCGTAAGGCGCGCAAATAGATCTTTTATAAAGCTATCTTCTTGCAGTTCGCGTAGGTTTGGGGTGTTTGGGGATGAGACGTTGATGACGAAGCAGTCGCAAATTTCATTAAATTTAGCGACTAAAATTTCATAGTCCTTGATCGCTTCTTCGTTTGGCGTGATTTTATTTTTGCCGATGTTGGCAAAAAGCGGTATCGCAAACGGATAGAGCTTGCCGACTCGCGCGCTCAGGGCGTCTGCGCCTTCGTTGTTAAAGCCCATCGCGTTTTGTATGCTCTCTTCTTCGATGAGGCGAAAAAGGCGCGGTTTTGCGTTGCCCTCTTGCGGTTTTGGCGTCACGGTGCCAAACTCCACGTGTCCAAACCCGAGCGCTGCCAGCGGACGCAGCATGGTGGCGTTTTTATCAAAGCCGCCGGCGATTCCAACCGGGTTTAAAAAGCTAGTTCCTAGCAAATTTTGCGAAAGAGCCGCGTCCGTGACGACGCAGTTTTTGGCGACGATGCTATAAAGGCCCGGGAATACGCAATCTGAGATACTTAGCGTTTTTTCGACGATTTTGTGAGCGGTTTCGGGGTCAAATTTAAAAAATATGGATTTTAGCGTTTCGTAATTCAAATTTTATCCTTAAATTTTGAGCGATTTTATCAAATTTAGGCTTAAACAAGGGCTTCGCCTTTTAGTTTCGCGTAAATTTCGCAGCTCTTGCTAAGCGCCTCGTCGGTATCAAAACCGACCACTTTTCCGCCGCTGATAACGGCGATCTTATCGGCATTTTGCACCGTGCTTAGGCGGTGCGCGATGATAAATATTATCTTTTCTTTTTGTAAATTCGCGATGGCTTTGGTTATTTGCTGTTCGCTTTCGTTATCCAGGGCGCTCGTAGCCTCGTCAAATATCAAAATCTGCGGGTCGTCGTAAAGCGCGCGGGCGATGGCGATACGCTGGCGTTGGCCGCCTGAGAGATTGGTGCCAAATTCATTTAAAACAGTCTGCGCGCCCTCGGGTAAATTTGACACGAAATCATACGCATTTGCCGTTTTTAGCGCGAGTTCGACTTTGGCTTCGTCGTATTCGCGGCCGTAGGCGACGTTGTTTGCGACCGTGTCGTTAAAGATATAGACGCGCTGGGTCACTAGGCCGATATTTTGCCTAAGCGAACCCAGATCGAAATTTCTGATATTTTCACCGTTTATCTCGATCGCTCCGCCGTTTGCGTCGTAAAACCTCATGAGCAGGTTTACGACCGAGCTTTTTCCGCCGCCGCTACTGCCCACGAGCGCTACGGTTTGGGATTTGCTCGCGCTTAGATTTACGCCTTTTAGCACCTCTTTGTCGTCGTAGTTTAGCCTGACGTCTTTAAAATTTATCAAATTTATTTCACTCGGTACGGGCTTGTCGCCGCTTAAAATTTGAGGCTCTTTATCAAGTAGCTCAAAGGTTCGCTCTGCCGCGACCACTGCGTCTTGCATCTTGTTGTAAAGGCCTGAAATGCGTTTAATAGGCGTATAAAGCATGAAAAGCGCGGTTAGAAACGAAAAGAAGCTTCCCATCGTCAAATTTCCGTCTATGACCTCTTTGCCGCCGATGATGACGACCGCCGCGACGCCGACGGAGCCAAAAATTTCCATCATCGGACTTACCATCTCGTTTACTTTTACGCTTTTTAAATTTAGCTTGAAAAATTTAGCGTTTTCGTCGGTAAATTTAGCGTGCTCAAACTCCTGCGCGTTGTTTGCTTTGATGATCTCGATATTGGTAAAAATTTCGCTCAGCTTCGAGCTTATATCGGAGGTCTTTTCCTGCGAGGCTCGGGAGATTTTTTTCATCTTTTTTGCGAGTCTTGAGAGCGGATAGAAGGCTGCGGGCATGATAACTAGCGCAAAAAACGCAAGCTGCAAGCTCTGATAAAGCACGATGCAAAGTAGCCCGACGATCGTGATAGCCTCGCGGATGAGTTCCGGGATCATGGAGCTAACGATGCTTCTGATGCGGTCGATGTCGTTGATATTTCGGCTGATTAGCTCGCCCGTGCGGTAGTCGTTAAAAAACTTCATATCCAAATTTAGCAGGTTTTTTAGTAGCTTTTCGCGAAATCTCCTCACGATATCTTGCCCGATGTACGCAGTAAAATAGGCCTGCAAAAACGTGCCAAGCCCTTTTAAAAAGTAAATCGCGATGATGGCATAAGGCAAAAGATAAAGCAGGTCTTTGTTTTTTTCGATGAAAATTTTATTTAGCACGGGCTCGATCACCCATGCCGACGCCGCAGTGCCGCCGCTAGCCATCAGCATGCCGGCGATCGCGATGATAAAATACGAAATATAATCCCTAAAATATGGCGCAAACCGCCGCAAGACCTCTTTTAGGCTCATCTGCTTCATATCTTTTCCCACATGCAGCCGTTTGGCGTATCCATGAGGCTGATGCCGTTTGCGGCTAGCATATCGCGGATTTTATCGGATAGCTCGTAGTTTTTGGCCGCTTTGGCTTCATTTCTTTGATTTATAAGATCTTCAATATATGCTCGTTTTTCGTCACTCACGCCAAACTGAAAATACTCAAATACGTCTACTTGCAAGATGCCGAGCACGCGCGCTATCAGCTCTAAATTTGCCGCGATTTCGCCTTTTTTGGCCTTGTCTTTAGGGTTTGCGTCTAGCTCGTCGTTTGCGCTGCGGACAAACTCGTCTACGCAAGCAAGCGCCTTTGATGTGTTTAGATCGTCCTCCATCGCAGACATAAACTCGCTCTTAAATTTCTCGTTCGCGCTCAAATTTGCCGCGACGCCAAGAACTCGTTTTTTTAGGCGGTAAATTTTATCTAGGCGCTTTTTTGCCGCATTTAGATCATCTTCGCTAAAGTTAAAATTCGCTCTGTAGTGACTAGAAATCAGATAAAATCTCACCGCTTCGCCCAAATTTCGCTTTAGCGCGTCCTTAACGAAAAAGCTATTTCCGAGGCTCTTGCTCATTTTTTCGTTGTTTACTTGGATAAAGCCGTTGTGTAGCCAGTATTTAGCCAGGCTCTTACGCTCGGCGCAGCGGCACTGTGCGGCCTCATTTTCGTGATGAGGAAATAGCAGATCAAGCCCGCCCGCGTGGATATCGATCTCAAATTTTTCGCCGCTAGATAGGTGTTTTTTTATCATCGCGACACACTCGGTGTGCCAGCCTGGACGCCCCCTGCCAAACGGACTTTCGTACCATTTCTCGTCAAATTTCCACAGCACGAAGTCCTTTTTATCCTCTTTTTGCAAATTTGACTCGACGCGAGCGACGTTTGCTTCGGTGTCAAATTTACCGCTAAGGCTCAGATACTGCGCGTCCTTTGCGGTGTCAAAGTATATGCCGTCTCCCGCGATCTCGTAAGCAAAGCCGTTTTTTAGCAAAATTTCGATGTACTCTATCATCTCTTTTAGCGTCTGCGTCGCTTTTGGTTTGACGTCTGGCTCAAGTACGTTAAGCGCGCCCATATCGCGCTCGTAGCTTGCGATGTATCTGTCCGTGATCGCTTCTAGACTCTCGCCGCTCTCGCTCATTTTCTTTAAAATTTTATCGTCGATGTCGGTGTAGTTTCGCACGAATTTAACCTTGTAGCCAAGCTCGCTTAACGTGCGCCTAAGCAGATCAAAGCTAATCGCGCTTTTAGCGTGCCCCAAATGCGCATCGTCGTAAACCGTCGGCCCGCAAACGTAAATGCGTACGAAGTCGCTTTTTACGGGCTCAAACTCCACTTTTTTTCTCTTTACGCTATCAAAAATTTGCATCTAAAAATTTCCTTAAAAATATCAAAATCACTGCTTCTAAAGCCAAAACCGCGCTTAAAAGCGTTAATTTTTTAGGCTCAATTATAGCTAAAAATTTCCTTATCCCAAAAAATTTGACGTTTAAAGCTAGCGTCAAAAACCCGCCCAGCGAGCTAGCAAGCGCTAGTCCGAACGCGCCGTAAATTTGCATCAAAATAACGGCCAAAACTAGGTTAAAAACGAGCGTGATAACGGCGATTTTGGAGGCTAGTTTTTGCTGTAAATGCGCATAAAGCCAAAGCGAAAAAAGTTTAGCAAGCCCAAACGGCAAAAGTCCGATCATATAAGCGGCCAAAACGCTCGCGGTCGCCGCCGTATCGGCCTGCGTGAAGCTTCCGCGCTCAAAAAGCAGCTTTATGATAGGCTGAGCCAAAACGATGCCGCCGATGGCCGCCGCAAAGAGCAGGAAATATAAAATTTCAAAGCTTTTTCGCATCCATTTTAGAGCTTCGGCTTCGTTGCCGGCCTTGATCTGGCGCGTGATTTTAGGAAAAAGCGCGGTTGAGAGCGCGATCGCAAATATCGCTAAAGGCAGCTGGAAAATGCGGTTGGCATAGAAAAGATAGCTGATCGATCCAGCCGCCAAAAACGACGCCAGCCACGTATCCATAAACGAGCTTAGCTGCATCGCGGACGATCCGACCAGGCCGTGGAAAAAGTTGCTAAAAAATCCCTTCGTATCGGCTCTTTTACCGCGGGCAAATTTAACTAAGCCGCCGAAAAAGAGCTTTGAAATGCCGTTAAATTTAAACGCGATAAGGTGCGCTATAAGCTGCAAAACGCCGCCTACTACGACGCCGAAACTCAAATAATAAGCCACGACTTTAGGCTCCTGTCCGCGAGCTAAGATTAGAGACGCGATCATGGCTAAATTTAGCAAAGCGGTCGAAAACGCCGTCGTCGCAAAGTGCCCGCGATACTGCAAAAGCGAGGCTAAAAAAGTAACGGCAAAGATGAGCGCTAGGTAGTAAAAGTTGATTTTTACGAGCGGAACGGCTTCGTTTATGTCGCTTTCCGCTAGGCCCGTGGCGATAACGGAGGTAAAAAACGGGGCGAATAAATTTACCAAAAGCGTGAGAATGCCGATAAATGCTAGAAATTTAAGAAAAATCTCGGCGCTAAAGAGCGATTTTTTGTTTGATTTCGTAAAATTTGGCAAAAAAGCGTTGGCAAAAGCCCCCTCGCCAAAGATACGGCGCAATAAATTGGGTATCTTAAACGCGATGAAAAATATATCGCTGTAAATGCCCGCGCCCAAAGTAGAAGCCGTGAGCAGGTCGCGCACGAGCCCTAAAACTCGCGAAACCATGATGCCGATGCTGTTTGAAAAAAAGCCTTTTATGAGCATAAAATTTCCTATTTAAAATTGGCGTAATAATAGACAAAATTTGTTTTAAAATACGTAAAAGCGGGCGCAAAAATCTCGCATAACGTGTTTTTAATGAAATTTTAGAGATAATCTCGCGAAAATAAAAATAACGCGAGAGTATCACGTGCCAGAAAACCAAAACGCGCAGCAAAACTTCCTTGCCGAGATGGAGGTCGAGACCGCCAACCCGTATGGCGAGATATTGAATTTAGTAAAGAGCTTCGGCGTCGATAGCAAATTTATAGATTTTGATATCTTAGAAATCAAAACCGAATGCAAGGTGGTAGGCGAGAGCCAACCTAGACAAATCGCCGAAGACAAGCTAAATGTCTTTGATAACGATAAATTTTACGTAGATAGGGTTGAGAGTATCAAGCAAAGCTATCTGGTTAAATTTTACGACGTTAGGCGCGCAAAACCTACGCCTTTGCCTAATGTTTCCGTGAATGCAAATAAAAATTTGACTAAAATTTTAGCCACCGTTTCGCAAAACGCCGACACGGTTTATTTTAAAGAATTTGACAAAAAGCTGATAAATTTCATCTACAAAAAGCTGATAAAAGTAGGCATCCTGGTTGGCATCAGAAACAAAACGATGCTAGAAGAGGTCGCTAAAATTTCTTCGGTTCTAAGAGTAAAAGAATTTATCGACAAGGACTATACCTTCGCCGTGACTGTAGGCGTAAACGTAGTTCCGTCCACAGACGACGCGCTAATCTATCACTACAAGACAAAAATAAGAAACGTAGATGAAAACGACAAGATCGACTACGCAAACAGAGGCTATCTGCTCGGAGTCGTCGAAAACGAGCTCATAATCGAATACGTAAAACTAAGAGACGGCACAAGCGGCCGCGACGTGCGAGGAAATTTCCTGCCAGCGCAAAAAGCCAAAGCCACGATAACGAAAATGCCCGAACATACCGAAAATATCTACGCAAAAGAAGATAACGAGGGTATAAAATTTTTCGCCAAAAAACCGGGCTACGTCAAAGAGGAAAAAGGCGTCTTTGATATCAAAGACGAGCTTGACGTAAATGAAATCACATTTAAAACCACGGGCTCGGTCGATACCGGTCTTGATACTAACGTAACGCTAAACGTAAAGGAAAAAGACCTAACGAAAGACGCCATAGGTACGGGCATGACGGTCGAGGCAAACGAAGTAAACGTCGAGGGAAACGTCGCCGCAAACGCCGTAGTAAAGGCGAACAAAGTAACGATCGGCGGACAAACCCACGCCAAAGCTCTCATCGAAGCAAAAGAGGCGAAAATCGCCGTACATATCGGCAGCTTTGAGGGTGAAAACGTCGAGATAGATAGGCTAGAAGGCGGCAAGGTAAAAGCCAAAAAAGCCGTGATAAAATCGGTCATCGGCGGCGAGATAATCGCCGAAAGCGTCGCCATCGATACGCTCGTATCAAACTCAAATATCATAATCGCAGATACTTTGGAGATAAAAAAGCTAAAAGGCGTGAATAATAAAATTTTAGTCGATTTTAGCATGATAAAAAACACGGGCGAGCAGATAAACGAGCGCATGGCTAAGATAAAAGCTATCAGAGAGCAGATCGTAAAAATGCCGCGCACGCT
>CAURRL010000038.1:0-8184 GCA_963526895.1 uncultured Campylobacter sp.
CTTATCACCTTAACGTCTTGCTTAAATTCGCCGTGCACGCTGTCGTATTTGAGCAGATAGCGCGTCATATCGCGCGTCGCCGTGTCGTTGATAGCGACAAGCTCAACGTCGTCTCGCTCTAAAATAATACGAGCAGCGCACCTGCCGATACGTCCAAAACCGTTGATCGCGATTTTTACCATGTTTAGCTCCTTGTGCTAGATTTTCCGGTCGCTTTCAAGCGCGCGGAAAGGTTATTTTCATACTTTTAGCTTTTGCGCGTTAAATTTACCGGCCTCAACCGATGCCAAGCGCGTAAATTTAAGCCGCTCTAAAGCCCGCCTTTGCAAATTTGACCCTCGCTTGCTCGCCGAAAAACGAGCCTCGCAAGCCCAAAAATCCCCAAATTTTACAAAATCTCCATTTAATTTGCGCTTTATCGGCGAATTTTTTGATTTTCAACCAATTTTCACTTCAAATTCGCTAAACTGCACCAAAATTTTAAAGGCAAATTTATGAAAATCGCGCTTTTCGGCGGTAGTTTTGACCCGCCTCATCTCGGGCACGACGCCGCCGTTAAAGCCGCGCTAGAGCAGCTAGACGCGGACAAACTCATCATCATGCCGACGTTTATCAGCCCGTTTAAGAGCGAGTTTTCGGCCCCCCCGCTACTTCGGCTAAAGTGGGCGAACGAGGCTTGGGGCGCGCTACCCAAGGTCTGCGTGAGTGACTACGAGATCGCGCAAAACCGCCCGGTACCGACGATAGAGAGCGTGCGGCATATGCGGCAAATTTATGCTGTGAGCGAGCTTTATCTCATAATCGGCGCCGACCACCTAGCCAGCCTAGACAAATGGCACGAGATAGACGAGCTCTTTAGGCTCGCGACTTTCGTTATAGCTAGCCGTGGCGACATAGCCGTGCCTGAAAATTTTAAAATTTTAAACATAAACGCGCCCGTTTCGTCCTCGCAAATCAGGCAAAATTTGAACAAAAGCCTGATGATACCGCGCATAGCGGACGAGGCGGCGAAATTTTATCAAGGAAAAACATGCAAGAAAGAATCGAACGAATCATCAAAATCCTAGACGCCAAAAAGGCCGAAGCCATCGAGGCTATCGACATGAGCGGGCGCGAATATATCGCAAAATGCGTCATCATCGCCACCACGATGGGCGAGCGTCACGCCTACTCGCTAACCGACGACCTAAAAGAGGGGCTAAAGGACGAGGGCGAGCAGTTTTTAGGCATCGAAAGCTCCGGCGACTGGGTTGTGATCGATCTTGGCGACATACTCATCCACCTCATGAGCGCGCAGTACCGCGCCAAATACAACATCGAAGAGTTTTTAAGCAAGCTAAAAGAGGCAAAAGCGTAAGCTAAATTTGCTTGCCGCACGGATAGGGTCAAATTTGACTAAAGCATGAAGCGGACGGTAAATTTGACCAAAGCTGCCGCTATAAACTGCCGAGATTTGCCGGATCTTGCGAGGCGGCGCGAGCTATCTTTGTTAATAAAATACGAACGCTAGCTCTTGCCTGAGCGGGCTTTAACGAGCGGCAAATTTAGGCCAAATTTGATTCTGATGATTTTTTAAAAGCACTATAATATCGCGTAGCTTTTACGGCTTTCAAACAGGCAAATTTGGGGTTTTTATTTTTCGATACGTAAAAAATCCGGTCGCGTTTTCGGTGCGCTAAAATGCTAGCTAATCAAAAACGCCAAAAATAAACGCAAAAACCAACAAACGTCACACGACAAACTCGCAAGAGCCAGTGCGACAAAACATTGCTAAAACAACGCGCCGAGGCTACCACTGATAAATTTTATCCTCATACGCGATCAACCTAAACTCCTCTTTGTGGTTGCCGTTGCCGATCGTGTGGCTGTCTTGGCCTGCGCCGAGGCGTAGTTTATGCAGCCTGCCGCCGTAAGTGCCGACAAAAAGCACGCTGCCGTCCTCGCTTATCGCCATAGACTTTATCGTACCGCCCAGATAGTGGCGCCAAATTTTACGCCCGTCCTTGCCGACTGCCTTGATGTAGCCGTATGCGTCGCCGAGGATGTAAAAGTCCCGCGTCGCCACACCCGCGTACACCCTAATCGCATCGTCGATCAGCGTGAAATTTTTCTCGCCCTCCTCGTCGTACGAATACGCCTCAACCTCCAGCCCTCGCTTTAGAGCCGCCCTATCCACGCCGATCGTAACGCCGTTGTAGAAGTGGCAGGAGTTTGTGATGAGCTGCGTATCGTCCGCGCTAAATAGGCAAAAATGCGGATACGAGCTCTGCGCGCCGATGCCGCCCAGCCGCTCGCCCTCGCTATCCATCAGGACGTGATCGCCACACTGCTCGCCAGCGACGATAAGAGCGTTGTCGCTTGATAGCGCTGCGTTGGCCATGTCGATGTAGAGTGCAGCGTTGCCGTCATCGTCCTCGTAGAGCTGCCCGTCCTCATAGATCGGATGGATGAGCTTCGCGCCGCTTTGCGAGATCAAAAAAATTCCGTCGTGGCAGCTCAAAAGAACCTTGCTGCCGTCGTTAAACGGTAAAATTTCAGCCTCGTCGTATGTTAGCTCCACATTGTGGCTAAATTTCGCGATAGGCTCGCCGCCGCCCTTGCCGTCGTAGCCTTTTACGAGCTCTATCTCTTCCCTCCTAAGAAGGGCGTAAATTTCATTTCGCTTGGACTTGCCCACCGTAATGACGCCCTCTGCGATAACGCTAACGCGCTCGCCTTCTAGCAGATATAGCTTCTTATGCCAGCCTTCAGGATCGCTTTGCGAGACGATAAAAAGGACGTTTTCGCCGCCAAGAGGGCAAATTTGATCGACATTGCCTAGCCTGTCTCCTATTTTATTCTTCTCGTCAGCATTACCTGCTTCATCCTCGCACTCCCCAAAGATAATGTTTGACGGCTGAAAATCGGCTCTAAATTTCGCCGTCTCACCGCGCTCGTTGGCTTCTTTCAACAGCGCAAAAACCGCCTCGCCCAGATGCGCGCGCTCATCTACGGGCTCCTCGCCTTTATACGCATCCCAGCCGTGTACCTCGGCAAAGGCCACCATATCGTTTACCTCTTTGGCGTATTTCTCGCCCTTTTCGTTCCATTCCTTTTTAAGAGCTTCGCGTTCTTGATTTTGCATTGATTTCCTTTGGATTTTATTTGCCGCGACTACCGCGCGCCGCTTGGATATTTTATCAGGTCGGTTTAAATTTAAGGCTAAATTTGCTATCCTCAAACGCTTTTTTTTTGGGGGGGGGCTAAATTTTACCCAAAAGCGCTCTTTTGGCAAAGCCGATTTAAAAGCGGTAAATTTAAAAAAGCTCGGCAAAAAGGCCTCGTGAATTTGCGCGGTGAGGCGGTAAATCAAGACGGCAAATTTAGCGAGTTTAGAAGCTTAAATTTATACCGCCAAAACGCGCGCTCCCTGTCAAAGCTCATCCGCTAAGCCTTAAAACTAGCTAAATTTAGGGAGCAAATCAGGATTTAGCCTAGTTTTTGCTAAAGTCTCGGCTGCCTGCTTCTGGGCCGCTAGCCGCAAATGCAACAGCCGCACCCTCCTCGCCTCCGTCCGTATCGATCAGGCGGTAGCCTAGGCCTAGGGCCACATCCAGCGCGTTTTGATCCTTTGAGCCGTCAAATTTGCCTGCGCTAAGCCAGGTAATCGGCATCAAAATTCTATTATTTAGCGCTAGATAGGGCGTTACGGCGGCAAGTTTCTCGCCGAGGGTCGTCGCGCCGCTTAGATCTACGCCGTCCGTCAAATTTACTGCATTGGTCTTACTAGTCTGCTCGGCAAACAAATCCAGCCCTACAGCAAGCCCCGCTGCACAAGTCGCCGCGCCCTTTATGAAGTCTCTTCTTTTCATTTTGCTCCACTTTTGATTTTACCGATTGCTTGGCTAAATTTAAATTTGCAAACCAAACGGCGCCGTCGCGCCCAAATTTGCTTAAAATCACGAAAATTTAAATTTGATTCCACAAAACGAGGTCCGAAAAAGTCGCACTTGGATTTAAATTTTATCTAAATGCGGCCGAGTAGAAATTTACGCTCGCCAAACGGAGTCCAGGGCTAAAAAGTCAAATTCAGATCTCAAACGCGCACGAGCTTGGCTGTCCGCCCTCAAAACCCTTTTTAAACCACGTCATGCGCTGCTTTGACGAGCCGTGCGTGAACGAGTCTGGCGTCACGCGGCCTTGGTATTTTTTCTGTAGCGCGTCGTCGCCTATCGCGCTCGTGGCGTTTAGCGCCTCCTCGATGTCGCCGTCTTCTAGCACCTTGTAGCGCCCCATGTAGTGCGCCCAGACGCCCGCATAGCAGTCGGCCTGCAGCTCGACCTTGACCTGCAGCGCGTTTTGCTCTACCGGGCTTTTCGTGCGCGATTTTAGCTCGTTTACCTTACCGAGCGTGCCTAGTAAATTTTGCACGTGATGCCCGACCTCGTGGGCGATCACGTACGCCTGCGCAAAGTCGCCCGCGGCCTTATATTTAGCCTCCAGTTCCTCAAAAAAGCTAAGATCTAGATAGACTTTTTTATCTGCGGGGCAGTAAAAAGGCCCCATCTGCGAGCTAGCCGTGCCGCACGCACTAGAAACGCCGTCTCTAAAAAGCACCAAGCTAGGCTCTTTGTACTGCGCGCCGCCCGCCTTAAACACCTTGCTCCACACGTCCTCGGTCTGCGCCAACACCGCCGAGACGAAGGCGACCTTTTCCTTCTCCTGCGGGCTATCTAACGCCGCTCTTTGAGTGCCCGCGCCGCCACCATCAAGTAGCGCGAGAGGGTTAAAGCCCATAAAGTACGCGACCGCGCCGATAACTAGCACCACGCGGCCGATATTTGAGCCCAGCAAAAATCTGATAATCGGTATGAGCGCGCCCAGCGAGCCCATGCTGTTTACGCTGTTTTGCCTTCTATCCTCGACGTTGTCGCTTCGTCTGCTGTCTTGCCATTTCATTTTTTACTCTTTCATTTTGGATTTTGCGTTTAAATTTAGCCGCGGTTGCGCTGTTTTTGCCGCTTGCCACTAAATTTTACGGCGCATTTTAGCGACTATTTATAAATTTATCGCTTTACTCCGCCGGCTAGTTTAAATTTAACGATAAATTTGAGTTAAAACAAAGCAAAACGGCGTAATACAAAAAGAAGGTAGCGCTAGTCAAATTTGGAGTATTAAATTTAAAATCTAGCCTTAAATCCGTTCAAAATTTTCACCAGTAAGATCCCAAAAACCATACCGATGCCGTCTGCGACGATATCTAGCAGGCTAAAATAGCGGCCCGGCACAAACGACTGCGCTATTTCTATCTGGATGCCGTAAGCTAGCAAAATAGCAACCTTTGCACCCAAATTTAACCTAGAAAAGCCAAAATGCAAAGTAACGTAAAGCACGGCGAAAGCGATAAAATGATTTGCCTTGTCCCAGCTGTTTTCTATGAGTTTTATCTGTGCGGGCGTAAGAGCCAGATACTCTATCGCTATCAAAAATACAAAGAAAAATGCAGCGGAAATTTTGGAAAGATTCATGGATTTTAAGGAGTGTTTTAAACTAGAAGCGCCGCTTAAAGCGCTTCTAAATTTACTAATTTTGTTCTACATCTTGTCTTTTGCGGCGATACCCATCAGCCCTAGAGCCGTTTTTATCGAGAGTGCAACGACGGCGAAAAGCTTTAAAAGCTCGTCTTCGTTTTCGCTGCCTACGACGCGATTTTCATTGTAAAATTTATGAAAATTCGCCGCCAAGCTCTTTAGGTAGTCGCAAATTTTATTCATCGAGCGCGTGTTAAAGCTATCGACTAAAATATCGTTTAGCGTAAGCGCCTCAAATAGCAAGTTTTTGCCATCTTCGTTCAAATTTACAAATTTAACGCCCGCGACGTCGGCGACGTTTTTGCCCGCTTTTGCAAAAATTTGATTGATCCTAGCGTGCGCGTAGTTGATATAAAATACCGGGTTTGAGCTGTCCTCGCGCTTTAGCTCGTCTACGTCAAACTCTAGGTGCGTGTCGCAGCGCTTACTAAGAAACATGAATCTAAGCGCCTCGCAGCCGATCTCCTCGACCACGTCGCTCATCAGCACGACGTTGCCCGCGCGTTTGCTCATCTTGTAGGCTTCGCCGTCTTTTAGCAGGCTCACCATCTGTGAAAGTATGATCTCAAGGCGACTTTCGTCGTATCCTAGCAGATGTAGCGCCGCCTTCATGCGCGCGATATAGCCGTGGTGATCGGCGCCCCAAATGTTGATGCAGCGATCAAATCCGCGCCTAAATTTATCGTCGTGATACACCACGTCGCCGGCTAGATAGGTGCCGCGACCGTCCTCGCGCACGATGACGCGGTCTTTTTCGTCGCCGACTTCGCTTGATTTTAGCCAGATTTTACCCTCGCTCTCGTATATGCCGTTCTCGCTTTTCAAGCGGTCCAGTGTGAGAGGGAGCTTGTCGTAGTAGCTCTTTTCGCTGGCCCAATTTTCGATAAAAATTTGCGCATCGGCTAAATTTTGCTTGATTAAAACCAGCACCCTATCCTTGCCAAACTCGGCGAGTTCGAGATTTCGTCTCTCGTCGTAAAATATCTCTTTGCCAAATTTCTCTAGCGCTTCTTTTGCGATAGGCTCGATGTAGTCGCCGCGGTAAAATTTCTCTGGATACGCCACGTTTTCGCCGAATAAATTTTCGCGCGCCCAAAGCGATATGGACGTGCCTAGAAGCTCGATTTGATTGCCTGCGTCGTTAATGTAGTATTCAGTCGAGATATTTTCGCCGATATGAAGTCCGACGCGAGCTAACGTATCGCCGAAAACCGCACCTCTAACGTGCCCGATATGAAGCGGGCCGGTCGGATTTGCGCTGACGTATTCGAGCAAAATTTTCTCGCCGCTAGTTCCGCCGCCTTTTGCAAACTCGTTCGGATTTGCAAGGCTAGCCGAGGCAAATTTATCCAAAAATGCAGGCTTTAGTTTAAAATTTATATAGCCGTTTAGCGCCGTAGCCTCAAAAACTTCGCTATTTTCAAATTTAGACGCTAGCTCGACGGCTATGGCTACGGGGGATTTTTTGAGCTGTTTTGCCAGGCTAAAAGTAGGCATCGCGTAGTGCGCCAAGCCCTTATCTTTTGGCTTTTCCAGCGCAAAGTCAAAGTCCACGGCGCCTTTTATCTCGTTTATTACGCTTTTTTTCAACGCCTTTCCTTACGCGTTTTTAGCCGTATCTTCAGTCTTTGCGGCGGTTGCGGTTTCTTCTTTTTTCTCTTCTACTTTTTCTACGTTCTCGGCTTTTTTATCGTCTTCCATTTCTGATTTAAAGCTCTTTATGCCCTTACCTAGGCCTTTTGCAAGCTCGGGGATCTTTTTCGCTCCAAAAAGCAAGACCACGATAAGTAAAATAATAAGCAATTGTTGGACGCTTGGACCCATTTTTTCTCCTTTTGATTTTCGTTATATTAGCATAATTTTATCAATTATTCCATTTGTTAATAATCTCTTTTGCGTCTAAATTTGACGTTTTTAGGCGCATCGAGCGCAAAATCCCGCGCAAATTTTCGTAGCAGCTTTGTAAGTCGTCGTTTATCAAAAAATAATCGTACTCTAAGATATGCTCCATCTCGCCGACTGCGTTTATCAGGCGCTTTTCGATGGTTTCCGCGCTATCGGTGCCGCGATTTTGCAACCTTGATTTTAGCTCGTTTTTGCTAGCCGTCGTGATAAAAACGGAGGTGATATTTTGGGCAAATTTTGATTTTGCGATATTAAAACCCTGCACATCGATGTCAAAAATCGCTATCTTGCCCTCTTTAAGCGCCTTTAAAACGGGATTTAGCGAGGTGCCGTAATAGTTGCCGTGCACGCACGCCCACTCCAAAAACTCGTCCGTGTCTATGCCTTTTTTAAACTCGTCTTCGCTTATAAAATAATAATTCACGCCTTCGGTCTCGCCCTGCCTCGGCGCTCTCGTTGTGCTTGAAATCGAAAAATAAAGATCGTTTTCCTCTTTTAAAAGACGGTTTAAAAGCGTGCTTTTTCCGCTACCGCTGGGGCCGGAGATAATTAAAATTTGCCCCTTCAACTATTTTTCCTCAAAGCTTATATTGATTTTTATATTTAGATTTTTTAGCGCCTCTCGTAGTTCGCCGTCTTGCAACGAATTTTCCAGATTTTTAGCCACGGCGTCAGAAATTTGGGCCTTAAGCTCGTCTATTTTTGAGGC
>CAURRL010000039.1:0-8078 GCA_963526895.1 uncultured Campylobacter sp.
GCTAAACACCATCGAAAACGCGGTCGCGCCGATAAGGATAGTAAAGACGACGGCCGTGGTTTTGACGCTCTCTTCGAGCGCTTCTTTTAGCATCTTAAACGAAAAAGTTCTGTAAAAAACGGAAAGCAAGATCGCGCCAACGCAGCCAAACGCCGAGCTCTCGGTAGGCGTAGCGATACCCTCAAATATCGAACCAAGCACTAGCACGACAAGCACCAAAGGCGGTAAAATCGCAAGAATAGCGTTTAAAATTTGCTTTGATTTAGGCACGTCGCTTTCTACGATGACAGGCGGCGCGTAGTCCTTTTTGACGTAAGAGATGATGAGTATGTAGGCTATATAAGCGCCAACAAGCGCTAGTCCAGGATATATCGCCTCGCGGAAAAGATCGCCCACAGGCACCGTAAATACGTCGCCAAGAATTATAAGCACGATCGAAGGCGGGATGATCTGCCCAAGCGTACCCGAAGCGCAGATAGTGCCGCAGCCTAGAGCTTTGTTGTAGTTGTACTTTAGCATAACGGGCAAGCTCATAACGCCCATAGCTACGACGCTAGCTCCGACAACGCCCGTAGATGCAGCCAGTAGCGCGCCAACTAGCACGGTGCTGATCGCTACGCCGCCACGAATCTCGCCGAATAAAAACGCCATAGACTCGAGCAGCCTCTCGGCTAGCTTGGTCTTTTGCAAAATAATGCCCATAAAAACAAAAAGCGGCACGGCGATGAGGATTTTATTTTCCATTATCGAGTAGATGCGGTAAGGCATGAAGTTAAAGATCTCTTTAAATATCTCAAGCCCGCCGATAAAGCCGCCTCCGTCGCCAAAGCTCTCGACCATACCGCCGATGAGTCCGAAAATAACGGCTATCGCGCCAAAGGTAAATGCAACGCTAAAGCCGATAGCAAGCATAAAAAGCGCGGCTAAAAACATTACTATGCCAGTCATTTTCCCTCTCCTTGTTGCGCTGTTTGGTTTAAATTTGCGTCAAATTTGCCCTCTTCGCTTAAATTTGAACGAGCGTCCAGATAGACATTTAGCCACTTTATAAAGTAGCCGACGCTAAAAAATATAAGTAGCCAAAAGCTAAACGGTATAAAGGCCTTGATAACCCAGCGATACGGCAAACCGCCAGGATCCGCGCTACCCTCGCCGCTCTCATACGCCTCTACGACGTAGTCCCAGCTCAGCCACGCGACCAAAAGCGCAAGCGGCAGGATAAAAAGGATAACGCCCGCCATATTTATGAGCGCCCTTTTCTTTACACTCATCTTTTCGTAAAATATATCCACTCGAACGTGCGTATCGTCTTTTAGCGCGTAGCTCATGCCAAGCAGGATGATGACGCTAAAAAAGTGCCACTCGAGCTCTTGGAGGCCTACGTTGCCATATTTGAAAAAATATCTCGCCGTGACGTTAAAAAAAACGTCCGCGATCATCAAAAACATCACAAAGATACAGACGTAGCCCACGACGTTGCCGACTTTATCGAAAAACCTCTCAACTTTTTTTAAATTTCGTTCCATTTAACTCCCCAAAATTTGTCTTATCATTATCGCTAAAATGCAAATCGGCGCGACGAATCGCAGTAAAAAATACCAAATTTCAAAAACCACCCTACCCATATACGGCAAAAATAGCTCCTCTAGGCTGCCTCTTTTCATCGCGTAGCCGACAAATACCGCTATCACGATACCGCCAAGCGGCAGCATGATATTTGAGCTAAGATAGTCTAAAACGTCGAAAAATCCCTTACCAAAAAACGTTAGCGCGTCTTTAAATTCGGTAATATTTGAAAGCGCGCAAAGCGTGCCCAGGCAATAAACGCAAACGCCAACGATCGCGATAGCGCCCAGGCGAGGGATCTTAAACTCGTTTATGAGATAAAAAACGAGCGGCTCGACCATCGAGATAGCCGACGTAAGCCCCGCAAAAATAAGCGCGGTAAAAAACGTAAAGCTTAAGACGTTTCCCATCGCTCCTAGCTTAGCAAACAGCGTAGGCAGCGATATAAACGCAAGCCCCACGCCCTGACTAGGCTGCTCGCCGTACTCAAAAACAAAGGTAAAAACAATGAGGCCGATGACGACGCTAACGATGATATTTAGCGCAACGACGTAGAGCGAGGATGTGAAAAGATTTGTATTATCATCCAGACTAACCGAATACGTAGCTATCGCGCCGATACCAACGCACATCGTAAAAAACGCTAGGCCAAGAGCTACAAACACCGCCTCGCTCGTGATCTTAGAAAAATCAGGCACCAACAAAAACTCCGCCGCCTGCGAAAATCCGCCCATCTGCATCGAGTAAATAAGCATAAAAATAAGCAATAAAAAAAGCGTCGGCAAAAGCCATAAATTTATGCGTTCGATACCGCCTTTTATGCCCTTTGAAAGGATGAAAAAATAGGCCGCAAACGCAATGCTAAAGTATAAAATTTGACCCAAGATATCAGAGCTTATAAATTTGCCGAAATTTTCGCCCGAAACCGCGATACTTTGCGGAAGCTCGCCAAGAGATAAGACCGAATACCTAATAACCCAGCCGATGATGACCGTATAAAACGACGCCACCAAAACGCCGGTTATCATTATGACGCCAGCATACCCCCAAAATTTGCCGTTTTTAGGAGCGAGTGAGCGAAAGGCGTTAACAGGATCGGCGTTTGAAATTTTACCCATCGCCATCTCGGCAAAAAATATGCTAAGCCCGACCGCAACGGCAAAAACGAGGTACAAAAGCACGAACGCCGAGCCGCCGTTTGCGCCGACCATGTATGGAAATTTCCACGCATTGCCAAGTCCGATAGCAGCGCCCACGATGGATAATATAAATCCGATTTTAGAAAATTTATCGCTTGCCACGCTTAGCCCCTTAGCGCATTTATCGTGATGATAACGATGCTGATGGGAGCCACGAATCTAATCATAAAATACCAAATTTCAAAAATAGCCCTGCTCATATACGGGCCAAAAAGTATGTAAAGCGCGTCTTTTTTGATCACAAAGCCGACGAAAATCGATACCGTGATGCCGCCAATAGGCATGATGATATTTGAGCTGAGAACATCAAGGCAGTCAAAGAAGCTCTTGCCGAAAAATACCAAATTTTCCTTGACGCCTTCGATGCTTGAAAGTATGCACAAAATGCCCATGCAGTAGATAAAAGCGCCGATTAGCGCGAGGGCTTTTTTACGAGAAAAGCCAAATTCGCGGATGAGATAGTGCGTGAAGGGCTCTAGCATCGAGATGGCCGAGGTAATGCCCGCAAAAAGCAGTGCCGAGAAAAATGCAAACGCTAGCACGTGACCGAGCATGCCGAGCTTCGCAAATAGCGTAGGCAGCGAGATAAATACGAGCCCCACGCCCTGACTAGGCGTCGCGCCGAACTCAAATACAAAGGTAAAAATAACAAGCCCCATCAAAATACCCATCACGACGTTTATCACGACGATGATGATCGAGGAGCTAACCAGATTTGTATTATCGGGCAGCGATGCAGAGTAAACGATAATGACGCCAACACCCAGAGATAGCGTAAAAAACGCAAGCCCAAGCGCGGTGAGAATGCTGCTCACGCCTAGTTTTGAAAAATCCGGAACCAGCAAAAATTTAGCCGACTGCACGAAGCCGTCCATCGTAAACGAATAGCTAAGCATGATGATAAGTAAAATAAGAAGCGAAGGCATCATCCAGACGTTTACGCGCTCGATGCCGCTTTTTATGCCCTTTGAAACGATAAAAATGCAGAGAAAAAATACGATCGTGAAGTAAAAAATTTGAGACGCGGCGTCGTTAGCGTAAAAACTGCCAAAAATTTTCTCCGAAGCCTCAACGTCCTTTGGCAGCTCGGTTATTACCATCACTGCGTATTTTAGTATCCATCCGATGATGACCGTGTAAAAAGAGGCGATGATGATCGCGCCTATCATCGTAAAACCTGCAAATTTCCACGCTTCTTTGCGCTTTGGTGCAAGTTTTTTAAAGGCGTTTACGGGGTCTGATTCAGAAAGCTTACCGATAGCTATCTCGCCGAAAAATATCGCAAGTCCGATAAAAAACGTCATAAAAAGATACAAAAGCACAAAGGCCGAACCGCCGTTTTGACCGACTAGATACGGGAATTTCCACGCATTTCCAAGACCTACTGCAGAGCCCGCGACGGCTAAGATAAAGCCGATTTTTGAAAATTTATCCTGCGCCAAATTTAACCTTAGTATTTAAAATTTCAGAAGCGAGGCTAGCATAAAAAAGCTTTTAAAATTCTAATTTTTAAATAAATTCGTGGAAAAACGAAACATCGCTGAAATTTTTTGTAAATTTGTAGCACTAGCGGCGGCAAATTTGACGAGCGAGAAATTTACGAAAATTTTTCTTGGTTTTAAGTAACTCAAAGCTAAATTTTTATAAAATGCGCTCTCAAAGCTTCAAAGTAGGGGTCTGATCCGAAATGGCTTAAATTTACAAGGAGACTTTATGAAAAAAGTTGTTTTCTTAATGATGGCAATTGCCAGCTTCGCGTTTGCGGACGGCGGCGAAATGCTAAAATCTTACTCTGTTCTTGCAGCAGCAGTTGGTCTAGGCCTAGCGGCTCTTGGCGGCGCTATCGGTATGGGAAATACCGCTTCTGCGACAATCTCAGGCACAGCTAGAAACCCAGGCGTAGGCAGCAAGCTAACTACGACGATGTTCGTTGCTCTTGCGATGATCGAAGCGCAAGTTATCTACGCACTGGTTATCGCGCTAATCGTTCTTTACGCAAACCCAATGTTATAATCTCGGGCGGGTTCGTCCCGCTCTTTGCTTCTTTTTAATCTACGTGCGACCTTGGTGGAACGGTAGACACGCTACTTTGAGGTGGTAGTGCCGAAGGGTGTGCGAGTTCAAATCTCGCAGGTCGCACCATAATTCTTATTATTAACTCCCAACAAAAACCACTCAAGCTATCAATGATTTTCCAACTTCAAAAACACTGATCACATCAAAACAAGTCGATATTATTCGCTACAACCATGTTCTTGCGCTAGTGTCTCCCATTACCCTAAAGAGTCAAATTTGCTGCGTATACTCAAAATACTTGAGATTGCTTTAATACTGCATTGCTCATAAGAAGCAAATCGCATCTTTACATGGCCGACCGGCATAACCAAATTTAAAAAGAAGTTTACAAATTTAAAATAGTTTTTACTAAGTTTTACCGCCATAAGCTTCTCGAATAACCACAAAAATAAATTTAGGTTTTAAAATCGATAAAAAGTAGCCGTCTAGCAAGATAAATTTAATCCTCTATTGCTAGTATCTAAATTTAAAATAAGTGCAAAACAATAAGGAAGGAAATAAAAATCACAAATTTACTAGGCAAGCACCTGAAGTTAGTCGTAAATGTGCCTCGGGGCCGAACATCAAATTTAATAATTCGGCTCCGAATTTTGTCTTACATAAAGACCGGTATTGTCGTATTTTTAAGGAAATATCTCGAAGTACCGCTCAAAAATATCTCCAAAAAGCCGTTTTCGCCGTATCTACCGGCCACGATCAGGTCAAATCCGCCCTCTTTAGCGCTTCTTAGCAACGCCTCGCCCGGTACTGAAGTCGTGCTAACAACCTCGTAAGTCGCCTGTATGCCGTGCAGTTTTAGATACTCTTCTAGTTTTTTTAGATTTTCCTCTGCGCTACCGTCGCCGGAATGCGGCATGCAAGTGATACAATGCACCTTTTTAGCTTTTTTTAGCAGCTCGATCGAGCTACTTACAGCGCGCGAGTTTTGCGTCGAGCCGTTCCAGCTAACTAGGATATTATCGGCTTTAAAGCTCGTTATGCGCCTTGGTATCGTGATGGCCGTTTTGCCGCTTTTTAGTACCGCCGCTTCAAAGGTGCCCGTGATCTTGCCGTCAAGCGGCACGGCAGCCACTACCATATCGCAAAATTTAGACTCCTGCTCGACCACCACGCTTCGCTTGCCGCTTTTTGTGGTAAATTTAGCCGTCGTCTTGCCCTCGATCGGCTCGTCGCTAACCTGCACGTCGAGCTCTTCGCAAAGTTTATGGAAAATAGTCTCGTTGCGCTCGTGCTCGACGCCAAGCTCAGCCTTCGCCGCCTTTAAAAACTCATCGTAAAGAACCCCGCCTCTAAGCGTCATTTTCATATTATAAACGACGCCGGGATCTAGCTGGCAAGCCAAAATCTCGATGTGGCTATTAAAATGCTTGGCGACCAGCAAAGCCCCTCTGATACGCTCTTTTACGTCGTCGCCCGCGCCGATTGGGAAAAATATTTTTTTATACTGCATCGGTTCTCCTTTAAATTTATTGCGCTAGAGAAAGGGAAATTTTGTGCCCTTTTTGTTCGCTGATTTTTACTTTGACCTTATCGCCGGCTTTTAGAGGCGTTTTGATCTTTGAGATATGCAAAAGTCCGTCCACGCCGCCAGGAAGCCCGATGAAGGCGCCAAATTCTACCACGCTTTTTACCTCGCCTTCAAATTCGTCTCCGATATTAAACTCAGGCGTCTTGTGAGGCTTGCTGTCTTTGCCACCTCTTCTACCGCCAAAGCCTTTGCCGTTATCTTTTGAGACGATTTGGATGATGTAGTCTTTAGCCGCGTCAACGCTTGATTTTTGCGCGCCAGCAATCTTTACCTCGCCTTTTTCGCGATCTAGATCGATAGCGACGTCAAATTTTTCTATAATCTCTTTTATCGTTTTACCGGCTTGCCCGATGATATCTACGATCTTGCCGGGATCCACACTAAAAAGCTCTAGTTTAGGGAGTATATCTTCGTTTACGGAGATATTTTCGTTTGCTTTTTCCATCAAATTTAATATATGCAGCCTACCCTCGCGCGCCTGCAAAAGAGCTTCTTTAAGCACGTCAAGGCTGATGCCGCCCAGCTTTATATCCATCTGGAGCGCTGTTATGCCGTCTTTACTGCCCGCGACCTTAAAGTCCATATCGCCGTCGTGATCCTCTAGCCCCATTATGTCGGTTAGCACGGCGTGTTTCTCGCCCTCGAAAATTAGTCCCATCGCAACGCCTGCGATTAGTTTTGGCGTGTCGACGCCTGCAGCCCTTAGCGCCAAAGAACCACCGCAAACGCTAGCCATCGAGCTTGAGCCGTTACTTTCTAAAATTTCGGACACGAGTCTAATGGTATAAGGCGAATTTACGTCGATGCTAGGCGCAAGAGCACGCTTAGCGAGGTTGCCGTGGCCCAGCTCGCGTCTACCCGGAGCCTTTAGCGGGCTAGCCTCGCCGACGCTAAAGCCGGGGAAGTTGTAGTTAAACATAAATTTATCCGTCACGGCGCCTTTTTCCGTTAGCATATCATACATCTGCGCGTCGCCGTCGGTGCCTAGAGTCGCCACCACGAGAGCTTGCGTCTGGCCGCGGGTAAAGAGGCAGCTACCGTGAGCATTCGGCAGAATATTCGTCTCGATGCTGATCGGGCGGACTTCTTTAAGTCCTCTGCCGTCGGCGCGCACGCCCTCGTTTATGATCTGCTCGCGGACGATTTTTTTCTTAAATTTAGCTAGGACGTTAGAGACGACCTCCTCCCCCCAGCCCTCTTTTTGAGCTACTTCGTCGGTCAAAATTTGCTTGGCGATCTTTGTTAGCTCGCTGGCGCGCTCGCTTTTAGCCATCTGATTTATAGCGACTTTTACGTCATTTTTGTAAAATTCGTTTAGATAAACCGCGACGCTCTCGTTTTCGATCTCCGGTTTTAGCTCGAGTTGTGCATCCTCTTTTTTATGCTGGCTAAATGCCTCCTCGTAAGCATTTGAGGCGCGAAGTATAGCCTTACCCGCCTCCGCGATCGCCTCCACGATGAGATCTTCGCTAAATTCGTTCATATCCTGCATCGCTATCACGCCGCCGCCTAAATTTGGATCCATCATAGGATCAAGCGCGATAGGCACTATCTCATCTTTTTCAGTTGCGATACTTCTCATCTCGATCATCAAAAGTTCGTCTTTAACGCCGGCTACATAAAGATCCAGGGCCGAAGTTTTTAGCTCGGAGTTGCTAGGGTTGATTACGAATTTATTATCAATATAGCCCACGCGTACGCCGCAAACA
>CAURRL010000040.1:0-7820 GCA_963526895.1 uncultured Campylobacter sp.
CGCTCACGCCAAGCCTGCTTGCAACGCTTGCGTGAGTATGTAAAATAAGCCGCGCGCCGGAATCGCACTCAGCGATGATCTCAAGCGTTTTGCGGGCTAAATTTTCGTACTCACACTCAGGTAGATCGCTCTCCCGAAGTAAAATTTTATCCGCCTTGCCGCTTTGCGCTACTCGCCTAACGTCAGCGAAAAAATCCTCGCTCAAGCGGCGGTTCGTCACCCAAACGAGCTCAAATTTACCAAAATCCATCGCCATTTACCCCAAAAGCCAAATTTTACGCCCGCAAAATGCGCGACCGATAGCCAGCCGCCTCAAACGTAAATATGCTCGCTCATCACGGGCTGTAAATTTAGCCCTCGCACGGCGCCCAATATCTCCTCGACCGAGCGCGCGTCGCTGATCTCAAACTGCTCGTCGCCCTTTTTGGCCTTATCCGAGTGTGTCCCCACACCCGTGCTAACGCCGGCTGAAATTTTGTTCGCGGCGACTGCGATGACGCCGTCACGAAAGCGCGCCGACTCGCGCGTGGAGATCGTGATATTTGCGTACGGCAAAAAGAGGCGGTACGCGCAGATAACCTGAAACAGCGCCCTCTCATCGACGTCCCTCGGGCCGACGTGAGCCTTGTTTATCGCGGGGCGCAGGCGCGGACAAGATAGCGCGATCTCGGCGTGCGGGTACTTTTGCTGTATGAGATGCGCGTGCAGTGCGGTGGCTAGCGCGTCTTTTCTAAAGTCGTCAAGCCCCAAAAGCGCGGCAAATCCGACGCTGCGCATACCGCCCATGAGAGCGCGCTCCTGAGCGTGGAAGCGGTAGGCAAACGAGCGCTTGACGCCGCCTAGGTGAAATTTCGCGTACGCCGCCGGATCGTAAGTCTCCTGAAAAACCACGACGTAGTCCACGCCGCAACCGTGCAAAAACGCGTATTCGTCGGCATTTAGCGGATATATCTCGACGCCGACGTTACTAAAAAGCCTAGACGCCTGCTTGCAGACCTCGCCGATATAGCCCAGGTCGCTTTTTTTCGCGCTTTCGCCGGTTAGGATCAGCACGTCTTTTAGCCCGCTTTTTGCGATATTTGCTAGCTCAGTCGCCGCCTCGTCCGCCTTTAGCCGCACGCGCGAGATCTTATTTCGCGAGCTAAAGCCGCAGTAAACGCAGTCGCTATCGCAAAAATTTGAGATATAAAGCGGCGTAAAAAACTGCACCGAGTTGCCAAACTGCCTGCGTGTCATATCTCGCGCCGCCTCCGCCATCTCGCCTAAAAATACACTAGCAGCGGGGCTTAGAAGCGCTTTTAGTCCCTCAACGCTTAGATTTTCTTCGCTTAGAGCGCGCCTAACGTCGCCGGCGTCAAATTTCGCATAGTCGTAGTCCTCGCGCGCGGCTAGCACCCGCCGCATCAGCGTTTCGTCTATGCGCTGCGCGCCGCCAGCATACTCCATCACGTCTAGATTTTTCAAATATTTCTCCGTTTTCTATCTAAATTTCGGGCGTTAAATTTGATCGTTTTTAGGGCGCGAGGCGGCAAATTTTACGCGCCCAGACCCGCGCCTTTTTGGCGCTAAATTAAAACCGCGCGAAATCGTCAAATTTAAAATTCGCAGGATTTAACGAGGCAAATTTAATCCTCGCCCGCATCAAATTTGACGCCGTTTTTCATGCTGTCAAATTTAAAGTCAAATTTACTCCAAAAATCCCGTCAGCGGACTCGACGCCCGCGCACTTTCGCTTACGCCCCCAAGCCCCGATAGATACGCCAGCCTGCCCGCATGAATCGCCAGCGCAAATGCTCGCGCCATCGTTTTTACGTCGCCCGCGGTAGCGATAGCGGTGTTTGCCATCACGGCAGCGCAGCCCATCTGCATCGCCTCGCACGCCTGCGCGGGACTGCCGATGCCCGCATCCACGATCACGGGCAGGTCTATCTCGGCGAGCAAAATTTTTATAAATTCGCGCGTACAAAGGCCTTTGTTCGTCCCGATCGGAGCACCAAGCGGCATCACGCACGCAGCACCCGCAGAGGCCAGATCGCGCGCTACGTTTAGGTCGGGGTACATATAGGGCATCACGACGAAGCCCATGTTTGCGAGCTTTTCGGTCGCTTTGATCGTCTCGTAGTTATCGGGCAGCAGGTATTTGCTGTCTCTGATGACCTCAACCTTGACGAGGTCGCCGCAGCCCGCCTCGCGCGCGAGCTTTGCTATACGCACGCACTCATCGGCGTTTCTGGCGCCAGAGGTGTTTGGCAGCAGCGTCACGCCCTTTGGGATAAAGTCTAAGATATTTTCTACCCCGCCCTCGTTCACGCGCCGAAGCGCTAGCGTCACGATCTGCGCGCCCGCCTCATGCACCGCAGCCTCTAAAAGAGGCAATGAAAATTTACCCGATCCCAGGATAAAGCGCGAGCTAAATTTATGCCCGCCAAGCTCTAAAATATCGTTTTTTTCGTCAAATTTCATCTCAGCCTCCGCCTACAAAATGCACTATCTCGGCCGAGTCGCCGTCTCTTAGCGCCGTATCAAATTTATCTTTTGGCAAGATTTCGCCGTTTAGCTCGACTGCGATGCGCTCAGGCTTTAGCCCCTTTGCGGCGAGCAGCTGCGCTACCGTTTTGCCGATAAATTCGCCCCCATCTTTGCCGTTTATTTTTAGCATTTTCTTTCCGTTTTATTAAATTTGGCGCGCCCGTGCGGGTTAAATTTCGCGCCCTAGAGTCGCCGATTATACCGCTTTTTGCTAAATTTAATCCAAATTTTTCATCGCGAGCGTGCAGGCGGCAAGCCCGTAAAATGCGACGCAAAGGCTAACGGCTAGCCCAAAAACGCTAACTGCTGGCGTCTGGCTAAAACTAAGCGCGAAAAACGAGATAAAGCTCGTGATAAACGCGGCAAATATCCCAAAAACGCGCTCCCGCCGCGACAAGTCGTCGTTTAGCGCAAAGATAAGATAATCTATCCCGACCGCGCTTGCCAAAATGAGCCCGAAAATAGCAAAAATATTTACGTGGGCGCCAAGCGCCACAAAAGCGCAAAGCACGGCTAGCACGCCAAGCGCGATGATACTCATAACCAAAAGCGAGCGCGCCGCCCCGAAAAACACCCATAAAAGCGCAAACGCAAGCAAAAATGCGCCGCCCTTTAGCGCCGCGGCCCAGGCCTTTGCCTCGGTCAAATTTTGATTTAGAGCGCCGACGAAATCGACGCTAAAAGCGCCGTTTGCCTTTAAAATTTCATCCGTTTTAGCGCCGCTTGCAAGCCCATCGGCATACACCGCGCTAATGTTTTGGCTCGGTAAAAACCGCGTCAAATTTTTTGCCGCGTCAAACTCCAAAATCTCGCTAGCGCCTATAGTTTGAGCGTTTGCGATCTTTTCTAGTTCTGACTTTACTAGCTCGCCGGGCAATCCAAACTGTGCGTAAATTTTAAAGATCTCCTCGTCTTTTGCGGCCTCTTTAAAGATATTTTTTACACTTTCCTGCTCGGCGCGGCTTAGGATAAATTTAGAAATCGATGCGTAGTCTTTGACGAGATTTGCCTGCTTTAGCTCGCGCATTAGCCGCTTTTCGTCGCCGACCAAATCGTCGCCGCCCTCTATCATGATGACGGAGTTTTGCAGCGCGGCACCCGTTATCTCGCTGATCTTTTTAGACTGCTCCAGTAGTTCTGCGGGCGAGCTTGCATAGTCTTTGATCTGCTCTGGCGCGCTTAGACTTTTAAAATTTAGCGCCAAAATTCCCGCGCAAAGCGCAAATACTGCGAGTAAAGTTTTTAAATTTACCGCTTCCGCCGCACGCTCGCAAAATCCCGCAAATTTATCAAAAAATCTCGAAAACAAGGCGCTTTGCGAAAACGTCGTACCCTCAAAGAGAAAAGGCAGGCAAAAATATGTAAATAAAAACGCCCCAAGCAGCGTAAATAGCGAAAATGTCGCGGTTTGACGCAGCAGCTCAAGCGACGAAAAAGCAAAAACGCCGTATCCGCTCATCGTGATGCAAAGTCCGAGCAAGAAAATCTTAAGCATCGGGCGCACGCTCGCGGCTGCCACGGGCACGTTTTGATTTTTACCCAACCAGTGTAGCGCAAAATCAAACATGAGGCCCACAAGGCTCGTGCCGATAATCACAACCATGACGCTAAGGCTCTCGTAGATCAAAAGCGAAGCCGCAAGCCCGCACACAAAGCCGAAAATCGCGACGAAAACGACGCAAAAAATGCGCAAATTTTTAAACGCGAGCAGCAAAAAAATCGCGCAAAGGCTAAGCGAAGCCGCGCTCATAGAGGCGCTTTCTTTGTCCCCGCCCTTTTTTCCGTAGGCTCCGTATAGCGCGCCACAGCTAGCGTAAGCCTGCACCGCGTCCCCAGCCGCCATCTCGCGTACGTCTTCATAAAATTTGATCAAATTTCGCGGCTCGTAGCTGGGCTTTAGGCGCGCTTTTACGAGGTAAAATTTACCGCCCTTGTGTGCCGCTTCCAGCATCAAATTTGACAAATTTAGGCTGATTTTTGATCTCTCTAAGCTCATGTGCGAGCTTAAGGCGAAAAAATCATCCTTCGCGTTAAGCGGCTTAAAGGCGAATTGATTAAATAAATTTTGCGCGCTTTGTTTAAAAAACTCGTTTTTATCTTTTACCAAAAGCTCGTAGGTTTGCTCGTTTAAAAGCGCGATTTTTAGGGCGTTTAGCTGAGTTAGATACGAGGTTAAATTTACGTCCTGCTTTGCGCGGTACTCCTCAAAAACTCCGCTTTGCTCGGCTAAAATTTTGCTTTTTTCTAAAAACTCAGGCGAATTTGAAACCAGCAAAAACTCGTTTGAAGCGCTATCAAGCATCGATTTTAGCGCGGTTTGCTCGGTAGAGTTTTTAAAATTTACGAGAGAAAAAATATCCGCGTTTATCTTTTTCGCGTTTACTAAACAAACGGCGAGCGCAGCCAAAAACGCCGCTAAAAAGATAAAAAAACGCGCGGATTTTTTCATTTTACGTTGTAAAAATCATTTACCGTTTTATCGCCGCTAACCTCGTTTAGCACGATCTTGCGGACGAATTTATCGCCTCCTACTAAGATGCGCGTAAAGATTTGCTTTAACAGCAGATTTTTGGGCGTCAGCTCGATCTTCCAGTTATTTTTATCGCCTGAAATTTTAAAGATAAATTCTTTCTCAAGCTCGTCTTTATCGAGCTTTATGATAGACAAAAAGAGTTTTTTATCAAAATTTTGATCTATTTTTATGAGCTGATTGCCGCTTTTTTGAAAGATCCCGCGCTCATTTATGACGATACTAACCGCGATCGGACTTAGCGTGTCGTAGAGCAGTTCGCTTTGACTGAGTTCAAATTTGCCGTAGCTTTTAAACTCCACGTTAAAACCGCTCAAAAACTTCGTCTGCGCGAAGTCGCCGCTGATATTTTGCGTTTTGATTTGAGATTTTATCTCGTTAAAATCAAGCCCCATTAGGCTCGCAGCCAAACTAAAAATTATCGCTATTTTTTTCATTTATATACCTTTTTACTGCATTTTGTAGCTCTTGCGGGATCTCAAAGCACGTCTGCATCGCGCGCATATCAACAGCCGCCTGCGAGGTCGCGCCCGTGCACAGTGTCTCGCCTGTTTTAGCGCTTTTTACGACGTAGCCGATCCTTAAAAAGCACTCGCACTCCTTTAGTGTCGCCTCCACCTCGATCTCATCGCCGAAAAACACGGGCTTAATATATTTTGCTTCGATTTTTACGATCGGATAGGCGTAGCCGTCCGCCCTCATCGCCTCGTAGTCGTAGCCCATCTCCTCTAGCAGCGCACATCTAGCCGTCTCGAAATACTTCACGTAGTTGCCGTGCCACACGACGTTCATACTGTCTACGTCGTAAAACTGCGCCTTTAGCGCGACTGATTTTGATATCATCTCATCTCCAAAAATCAAAAAAATTAAACCACTGCGTAGGCGTTTGCTTGCAGCGATTTTCCAGCTCGCGGACGTAAATTTGTAGATACTGGCGCGCTGAGGCGGCCTTATCTCGCCCTAGCTTTACGGCGCTTGCTAACGGCACTAGCTCGATCCTAAATTTGCCATCAATCTTTTGGCACCACAGCGAGCTTATCTTTACCCCCAAAATCCCAGCTATCAAGTACGGACCGTAGTTAAAGCTCGCCTCTTTGCCTAGAAATTTCACGCGCGCGGCCTTATCGCCGCTAAGAGGCGTTCTGTCGCCCATTATGCCGATATGCGCGCCGCTTTCAACGATATTTTTTAGCTCCAGCATCGCGGCAACGTCTAGCTCGTTAACCAGCATCATACGCACGCTGCCGTCGTTTTGACTGATCTGCTTTAGCACCTCGTTAAACTCGCGCGAGTTTTTGTCGTAAGCCAAAATCACCATCCTAAAGCCATCGACCCGCGCGCCCAGAGCCTTGCAAATTTCGACGTTTCCAAGGTGCGCCGTGAGCAAAATTTGCCCCTTTTGCGTGCCGATTAGTTCGCTTTTTATGCGCTCTAGATCTATGATCTCCAGCTCGTCATCCTTGATCTTGCCTTTCCAGACTCTAAATTTATCGCAGATAGCGCCGCCAAACGCCTCAAAATGGCTAAAAACGCTCGTTCCTTTTAGTGTCTGTGCGCCTGCAAAAACGCTTAAATTTCGCCTAAATGCCGCGATATTTTCGCGCTCGTTTTTTGAAAAAATATAATAAAACCAAACTACGATTTTAACGATAAGGTTTAGCGCGAACTCAGGCAAAATTTGCGCTAAAAATAGGCTAAGCCTTAAAAAAAACGCCCCTCCTCTTTCCTGCTTTTTCCACCAGAGATTTTGCTCGGCGTTTTCTTGAGGTTCTACGGAAATTTGAGTGCTTGTCCCGTTTTTTTCGCTCGAATTTACCCCGCACACTCGCCAAATTTTACTCAGCGCAAATTTAGGCAATGAAAAAAAGCATTTTGCATGCATGATGCTGATTAGCGCGTTATCGCGTAGCATCTTAAAGTGCGAAACGCCGCCCTTTTCGTAGCGCACATACGTATCGATCCAGCGTATGTTGGTACCTTGCCTTACGGCATTTACGAGGATATCGATGTCAAATTCCATCCTATTTGTTTTGCTTTTCGCCGCCGCTTTTTTAAGTTGATCTAAAGGATAGACGCGAAAGCCGCACATAGCGTCTTTTACGCCAAGGCTTAGCGTATTTATCGCGACCCAAAAATTCGTAATTTTCCTACCGTAAACGCGTGATTTTGGCGCGTCCTCGCCGTAAATAGGATTTGCGCAGACGATGCTTTGAGGGTGTGCCTCGCTCTGCCTCAAAAACTCGCCGATGAGCGCCGCGTCGTGCTGAAAATCGGCGTCGATTTGCAAAACGTGGCTAAAACCGCGCTCTAGAGCAAATTTAAACCCCTCCTTCATCGCGATGCCCTTGCCGCCGTTTTGCGCGCGCGTGAGTAGCAAGATACCCTCCGTGCGCTCAAGCTCTGCTAAAATTTGCTTGCTCTCCTCATCCGAGCCATCATCCACGACGATAACGGGCAGGTCGTAGGCTTTTAGCGCGGCGATAAGGGCTTTGATATTTTGCGGATGGTTGTAAAAGGGCACCAAAAACGCAAATTTATTCAAAGCGCAGCCCTACCCGTTGAGCATTTTTTGCCGTTGCAAAACAGCTCAAAGTAAAGCTTGCCGCCGCGTTTTTCAAAACAAACGCGAAGCAAATCGCCCGGTCTAACAAACTTCATAAATTTTAGATTTTCCACCGTGCTAGCACCGCTAACGTCGATACCGACGCCGCAAGCTAGCTCAAAGACGTAATCAAGCTGCATAAATCCTGGCAGCAGCGGT
>CAURRL010000041.1:0-7790 GCA_963526895.1 uncultured Campylobacter sp.
CTGCAAAATAACGACATCGCTAAAAATCTAAGCTCTTTTAAACAAAACGACCTGCAAGCAAACGCCGCTATCCTCGCGCAAGCGCACAATACCGCAAGCTTGCAAAGCCAGTTTAACAGGCTTTTGGGCTAATTTTAACTGCCTTACATTTTGGCCGCTACGCCCCTTGGCGGCTAAAATATTTTTATTTTATTCTAAATTTGGTGATTTGATCGCACCTTGCAGTCGGTCAAATTTACCTAAACCCTCCACATTAGCTTTGCTAGGATTATCATTATAGCGCACAAAACAAGGGCGATGACGTGCGAGTATTTACCGAAAGGATCTGGCTTTTTGAGCTTATAGACGTAAAAGAGCGATATCGCCGTGATTAAGCACATTAACCCTAGTACGCCGATCTTGGTCGCTAGTAAAATTTGAAACGGACTACCGAGCCATCCGTTCTCGCCGCCAAAATAATCCTTTGCCATATAAACGCCGCTGATAATCAGCAGCAAAAACGCCGTGCCGAAAACCTTTGCGCTGCCTTTGGTGTAGGCTTTTTTGACGCGAGCGAGCGTATCCTCGTCTACGTGCTTTTTGGCAAACGGAAATATGCAAACGTCGAAAAATACGTAGCCGACGAAGGCTACGGCGCTCAAAATATGAACGATCAGGAAAAATAAATACATTTAGGACCTTTTTTGTTTGATTATATTTAAATCAGTCGTCCAATTGGATGATTTTGATTAAGGATTGTCGAAAGAGAGTCAAATTTAATCTACCGGCGAAGCGGCAAATTTGCAAAATAAGCGGACAAAAAACTACTTGAAGTCAAATTTGGATTGGGTAAATTTTAGATAACGAATTTAGAGATTTATAAAAATCCGCCCGTCAAATTTAACGGGCGGGGCAAATTTAAGGGTGCATAAAAACGCTAAAACCTTAAATTTACGTTTGAAGCCATTGCCGAAACAAGGGCTAAATTTTACTCGACTTCGGCGTCGATGACGTCGTCGTCTTTTTTCTTGCCGCCGTTTGCTTGCTCGCCCGCAGCACCGTCTTTTTTATACATCGCTTCGGCTAGCTTGTGGCTGGCTTCGCTTAGAGTTTTGACCTTCGCGTCGATCTGCTCTTTGCTCGCGTTTTCGTCTTTTAGTGTCTCTTTTAGCTCGTCAAGCGCCTTTTGGATGCGCTCTCTATCCTCGGCCGGGATCTTTTCGCCTAGTTCATCAAGGCTCTTTTGCGTTTGGTGAGCGAGCGCGTCGGCTTGGTTGCGCGCCTCTACCGCGTCTTTGCGCTTTTTGTCGTCCTCTTTGTGTAGCTCGGCGTCTTTGACCATGTTGTTGATCTCGTCTTCGCTTAGACCGCTTGAGCCTGAGATCGTGATATTTTGGGCTTTGCCTGTAGCCTTGTCTTTGGCAGAGACTGTTAGGATACCGTTGGCGTCGATGTCAAACTCAACCTCGATCTGCGGCACTCCGCGAGGAGCGGCAGGGATGCCCTCTAGGTTAAACTGACCTAAAGACTTGTTGTCGCGGGCAAATTCGCGCTCGCCTTGTAGTACGTGGATCGTGACGGCGCTTTGGTTATCCTCGGCGGTTGAAAATACCTGATTTTTCTTAACCGGGATAGTTGTGCCCTTTTCGATGATTTTTGTCATCACGCCGCCTAGAGTCTCGATACCTAGGCTTAGCGGAGTGACGTCTAGGAGCAACACGTCCTTCACGTCGCCTTTGATAACAGCGCCTTGGATCGCCGCGCCGATAGCTACGACTTCGTCTGGATTTACGCTTTTATTTAGCTCTTTGCCAAATGCCTTTTTGACCTCTTCTTGAACTAAAGGTACGCGCGTCGAACCGCCCACCATTACGATTTCTTTTATATCTTTTTTGTCCAGTCCGGCATCTTTTACGACCTCGTTTATCTTGGTGATCGTTTGAGCGACTAGATCCTCTATCATGCCTTCAAATTTTGCCCTAGTTAGCGTCTTTGTGAGGTGTTTTGGACCTGTAGCGTCAGCTGTGATAAACGGTAAATTTATCGTCGTTTCTTGAGCCGAGCTTAGCTCTTTTTTAGCTGTTTCGGCAGCCTCTTTTAGGCGCTGCATAGCCATCACGTCGGTTTTTAGATCGATACCGGCGTCGCTTTTAAATTCGCTCGTTAGCCAGTCGATTAGGCGGTTATCGAAGTCATCGCCGCCGAGAAACGCGTTACCGCCCGTAGCCAAAACCTCGACAACGCTATCGCCGGTTTCTAGCACCGTAACGTCAAACGTACCGCCGCCTAGGTCGTAAACCATGATCTTTTCGGCCTCTTTTTTATCTAGGCCGTAAGCAAGAGCCGCCGCAGTAGGCTCATTTATGATGCGAAGCACGTTTAGTCCGGCGATTGTGCCCGCCTCTTTGGTCGCTTTTCTTTGGCTGTCGTTAAAGTACGCAGGTACGGTGATGACGGCGTCCACGACGGTTTCGCCCAGGTAGCTTTCCGCGTCCTCTTTTAGTTTTATGAGTACTTTTGCGGAGATTTCTTGCGGAGTGTAGACCTTGCCTGCGATCTCGATAGCGCACGCGCCGTTTCTATCTACGACGTGGTACGGCAGGCGAGATTTGGCCTCCTGCGCGTTTTTCTCGTTGCTCATTAGACCCATTATTCTTTTGATAGAGTAGATGGTTTTTTCAGGGTTTGTGACGGCTTGGCGTTTTGCGCTGTCACCTACTAAAATTTCGCCCTTATCAGTAAACGCCACGACAGAAGGGGTCGTATTTTTACCCTCTTTGTTCGGGATTACTTTGCTTTCGCCACGCTCGTACACGCTCACGCATGAATTTGTCGTTCCTAGGTCTATACCTATTACTTTTGCCATTGTTTTTCCTTTTTATTAAATTTTTCTTTCAAATTTTACTTCGCTATCGACACCATCGCAGGGCGTAAAACTCTGCCGTTGATGAGGTAACCTTTTTGTATCACTTGCACGATCTTGCCTTTTTTCACGTCTTCGCTTTCTACTTGCAGCATAGCATTGTGGAAATTTGGATCAAAGTCCTCGTTGGCTTCGATCGCGGTGATGCCGTTTTTCTCAAAGCATTTTTTAAACTGGTCTATCGTTATATAAATTCCTTCTTTTATTTTTGCTGCGTATTCGTCGCCCTCGGTTTCAAAATTTACCGCCATCTCAAGCGCGTCTATCACTGGAAGCAGATCTCGTGCGAATTTTTCGTTCGCATACGTCGCGATGTCCGCTTTTTCCTTTTCAAAACGTTTTTTGATGTTTTCAAAGTCCGCATTGGCTCTATAATACTTATCCGTTAGCTCCTCGAGCTGCTTTTGAAGCTCTACGTACTTCGCGTCTAGACCCTCAAAGCTGATGCTCTCGTCAAAATTTGACGGGATTTGCTGCTCAAGTTCTACGTTTTCATTCTCGTTCATGCCGCCTCCTTTAGGTTGGTTAAAAATCTTTCGTAATCATTATAAATGCTGCCCGCGCAAAGCATTTTGGCCTCTTTGCCCTCGTAATTTACGCCAAGCTTCATGCCTAGGTAGTTCTCGCCGAAAAAGACTAAATTTGAGTCAAAAACCATCTCAAAGCTAGGGCTTAGCGCGTTTTTAAAGCTCTCGCCGAAAATTTCAAGCGCTATCTTTTCGTTTTCTAAAAAGCGAATTTTAGTGCGCTTTAGCTCGGCTATCTTATTTCTTAACTCGTTTAGACCCACCTGCATACAGGTAAGCTCGAGCCTATCGAGGTCTATGCCGATAAGGTTACTCAAAAACTTTTCGACTCTCGAGTTAAATTTGAGCGCTATCTCGTCCTCGCTAAAGCTCAAAATCAAAAATCTATTGTTTAAATTTAAGACCTCGTTTAGCGTTTGGGTTTTGCTTTCAAAAACCATCGCGTAAATTTCAAATTTATCGCTTAGCAACTTTAGCAGGCTCGGATTTGCGATATTTGGCGTTTCGTCGAAATTTAACCTAGCTCGCCAATAATCTCTCATTGTCGCAGCCGTCGGTATCCTGCCTCCGCTAACGTGAAACTGAGTAATCGCACCCTCGTCGGAGAGCTTTTTAAAATAAACCCTAATCGTAGAGGCCGGGATCGACATCGCCATGCGTGAACCAAGCTCGCTAGAGCCGATCGGAGCGTTGTCGCTAAGATAAGCTTGAATGATAGAATCAAGTATCAGATCTCGCTTGCTCACCTTTATCATATTAGCACTCTCTCCTTTAAATTGCTAGGCGCATTATACAACATTGAGTGGATAATTGTCAAGGGGTATAGTTAAAAAAAATTGTTTAGATAACTTTAGTGTAGTTAGATCAAGGTTAGAAAGGTAAAAATTGGGTGTGGTGAGTGGCGCGCGGGAAAATTTGAATAGATTTAATGTAAGAGTATAGTAAATTTGATTTTATTGCTAGAAATTTTATGAATCTAAAAATTGACGTGTTAAATTTTTAAATGAGTAAAAGAGTAAAATTTAAGAGAAAAGCCCCAAATTCGGGGCTTAGGATTATTTATCTCTGAGGTTTAGCTCAGCGATAACTTTTGTGTAAGCTGCGTAATCTTTAGCTTTTAGATATTTCATCAAGCGTTTTCTGCGGCCGACTATTTTAAGTAGTCCGAGGCGAGACGAGTGATCTTTTTTGTAGATTTTTAGGTGCTCGGTTAGCTCCTCGACTCTTGCGGTTAGCAATGCGATCTGAACTTCCGGAGAGCCCGTATCTTTCTCTTTTCTAGCGAATTTCGCAACAATTTCTGCTTTTTTAGCCGAATCCAAAGCCATAATGACCTCCTGATTGGTGAGATTAAAAAAGGCGATTATATCATAAAAATCAAAAAATGCGGCACCTGTTTTAAAAAATATTGATTTAATCAAATTTGCAGATAAAATTTAATAAAATATCAGCAAAAAATTTAAGGGGATTTTATGCTTTTGACAAAAGCAAGCGAATACGCGCTGCTTTCGCTGATTTACATAGCGCAAAAAGACGCTCCGTCAGACGTCGATACGATGTCGGGCGAGCTTGAGATATCAAAAAGCTTTTTGGCCAAAATTTTGCAAAATTTGGCTAGAGAGGGCATTTTGGTTTCATTTAAGGGCGCAAACGGCGGATTTATGCTCGCGCAAAAGCCTGAAGAAATCAGCATAAAAAGAATAATCGAAAGCGCAGAAAAGCGTAAAATGGCGGTATTTGAGTGCTCGATCTCGGCTGATAGTTGCGCCTCCAGCAAGGGCGGAATGTGTCAAATTTGGCCGATGTTTAGTGCGCTGCAGTCTAAAATAGACGATTTTTTAGATACGATTACGTTAGCAAATATAATCAAGAAGTAAATTTTGGCAAAACAAAAGCGCAATATCCTAACCCTGGTCGCACCGTTTTTAGAGCCTATCGTCAGGTTTAAGGGGCTCACGATTGTCGGCGTCATAATCGCCATCCTTGCGATCATCATCGTGCCGCTTCCTAGCGCGGTTTTGGACTTTTTTCTTGCGCTTTCTATCTCTATCTCGGTGCTCATCATCCTGATCGCCGTTTACGTGCCAAAGCCGACCGACCTCAGCACATTTCCGACGCTCATTCTCATCATCACGCTTTTTAGACTCTCGCTAAACATAGCCACCACGCGCATGATTTTAAGCGAAGGGCACAACGGTCCCGATGCCGTGAGCGAGATAATCTCAAGCTTCGGACAGTTCGTCGTAGGCGGCAACTATGTCATCGGCGTGATCGTCTTTACGATCCTAGTTCTTATAAATTTTATGGTCGTTACCAAAGGTTCGACGCGCGTGAGCGAGGTGCAGGCGAGATTTACGCTTGATGCGATGCCTGGTAAGCAAATGGCGATAGACGCCGATCTAAACGCGGGTCTGATCGATGAAAAGACTGCCAGAGAGCGCCGTGAAGCCATCATCGGCGAGGCAAATTTCTACGGAGCGATGGACGGTTCGTCTAAATTTATCAAAGGCGATGCGGTTGCTGGCATCATCATCACGATCATAAACATCGTCGGCGGCTTTCTCATCGGCTCGTTTCAGTACGGCCTAGATATGGCTACCTCAGCGCAAAACTACACTATCCTAACTATCGGCTACGGTCTAGTGAGCCAGATCCCTGGCCTCATTACTTCGACGGCTACGGCGATCATCATCACGCGCGCTAGCAAGGATGATGAAAATTTCGCCGAGGGCTCGCTAACGCAGCTGCTAGGCGAATACAAAACGCTTTTGATAGTCGGCTTTATACTATTTGTTTTTGCCCTAGTTCCGGGACTTCCGACGCTATCTTTGGGCTTTATCTCGCTTCTGTTTTTAAGTATGGGTTATATAATGAAAGAGGTAAAAGAGGGCAAGATAAATTTGACCTCCAAAGCTCAAAGCATGGGCTCCGCTCAAGGCGAAGAGGAGGGGTCGGCGGCGCCCAAACCTCCTAAAAAAAGTGAAGAAGAGATCGCTCGCGAAGAGGAAGCTAAGATAAACGATATCTTAAAGCTTGAAATTTTAGAGCTTGATCTAGGATACGGCCTGCTAAAGATCGCCGAGACCGATCTTATAGAGCGCATACGAGCGATGCGCCGAAATATCGCGGCACAGCTTGGTTTTTTGATGCCAAAGATCCGTATCCGCGACAACCTCCAACTACCGCCCAACGAATACCGCTTTAAACTAAAAGGCGTCGTGATCGGGCAGGGGGAAATTTACGCGGATAAATTCCTCGCGATGGATAGCGGGCTAGTTAGCGACAACATCGAAGGCATCCCGACTAAAGAGCCGGCGTTTGGCCTAGACGCGCTATGGATCGATGCGAGCGTGAAGGAGGACGCGATACTAAGCGGCTACACGATCGTAGATCCCGCCAGCGTCATCTCCACGCACATGAGCGAGCTGATAAAACAAAACGCCGCCGAGCTGTTAACTCGCCAAGAGACGCAAAATTTACTCGACAAGCTAAAATCGGAATACCCCGTCATCGTCGAGGATACGCTACGCATCGCGCCTATCGGAGTGATCCAAAAGGTGCTAAAAGCGCTGTTAAAAGACCACATCCCGATAAAAGATATGCTAAGCATCCTAGAGGCGCTAAGCGACATCGCCGAGGTTAGCAAGAACCTTGATATGATCGTCGAGCACGTCCGCACCGCGCTTGCTCGCGCTATCACTTCGCTTTACGTCGATGAGGGCGGACGGTTAAATTTTTACGTGATGGAGCCCGCCGCGCAGCAAAAGCTGATCGACGCTGTGCAGTATAAAGACGGCGCGTATCACCTGATGATAAATGTCTCGCAAACGTCGGCGATCGTGCAGGCTCTGCGCGAGGCGAGGGCGAAACGGCCGATCTCGGAGTACGGCTCGATGATACTTTGCGTGGAGCCTAGTTTGCGTAAATTTATCGCCGATATCTGCGCGAATTTCGCTATAGATATCACGGTGCTTAGCTTTGCCGAAGTTGCGGCAAATACGCCGTTTGAGACGCTAGGCACGATAGAAATATCAAATTTGTAAGGAATAAAATGACCATCCATCACCTCTCGCACACCGATCTGGACGGATACGGCGCGCAGGTAATAACTAATCACTATTTTAAAAACGTTAAATTTTATAATTCAAACTACGGCAAGGAGATCGACGAGAAATTTGATCAAATTTTGGCTCAAATTTCGGATAAAAGCGTAGCCCAGACGCAGTCAAATTTAAGCGGCGAGCAAAATGGTAACTCGCAAAACGCGTCCGAAAATCGCGGCGAGGGCGAAGCGGCTAAAAATGACGAAAAAGCGCTCATCCTGATAACGGATCTAAATTTGACCGTGGAGCAGTGCGAAG
>CAURRL010000042.1:0-7742 GCA_963526895.1 uncultured Campylobacter sp.
GATAATGGCACATGCCGATGATGAGCGCGGTGTCGGTATTTGGGCGCACGATGATGTTTTCGCTGCCGTAGTAGCGCGCAGTGTCGTTTACCATGACGTTTACGCTATAGGTTTTGATGTCCGATTTTTTGAGCTCCTGCATACCTACGTAGCCCTCGTGAGTAGGAGGCACGGATGAAATTTGATTTGTTACGATAGGATCGGTCGCCCAAAATACGACGTTTTTAGCGTTTTTAACTATCGCCGCCCACTTAGTCGGCGTATCGTAAACCGCGCTTGAGCCTAGCACGTGAGGCATGATAACCAGACCCGCCCCCGTCGAATAATCGCCGCTTTCCTCCACGTAGCCGCCTAAAATTTTAAGCATCCTGTGAGCGACCGTACGCCCCCAGCTGACCTTGCCGCTGCCGCCCCACCAGTAGCACTCACCGTAGATCGCTTCGCTGCCGTATTTCTCGTGGGCTTCTTTTAACGCCTTGGCGGCAAGATCAAGCGCGACGTCCCAACTAACGCGCACGAATTCCTCTTTGCCTCGCAGTTCGGATTTAGCCGCGCCCTTGGCTTTTAGATAGCTTTTGCGCACCATCGGATACAGCACGCGAGCCTCGTTTTGCACGGAATCAGGCAGGCTGTAATTCATCGTATTAGGAAATTTATCGCCCTCGAAATCGCTAACGGAAACTATCTGATTTGAGTTGGTATTTGCCCAAAAAAGCCCGAATCTGTTCGCGCCGAATACCTTTTTGTTATCGAAAATCGTCTGCGTAACGCCTTCTATCCTGCTAGCCTGCGCAGCCGTAGCCGCCAATGCCGAAAATTTGATGAAATCTCGTCTTTTCATCGGTTTCTCCCTTATTTTAATTCTCGCAGGAGCAAGCCCCCGCGCCTTGCGCTTGCAGTCGCGAAGTCGCAGACCCAAGCAAAGCCAAATCGCCGATATTTGCGGCACCGGCGCGATTTGGCGACTCGTTTTCCGTTATTTACTTTTAAAACTATATTTTATTAGCGGCGCTCGCTTTTTGCAACGCGGCTCTTTAGCGAGCAAGACGCCGCAAATTAAATTTGCCGCCGCAAAACATAAAATCCAAATTTAAAGAACAAGCGTCGCTAAATTTTACGCTTCAAGCGACGAGCAAATTTGATCTGGGCGCTAGGCGCGCCAAAGCCCTATTCTACGGTTTTTGCGTTATGCTGTAGGTATTTAACGATCAAATTTAGCTCCGTCTCCTCTAGCGAGACGTAGTTCGTATCGATCATCGACTGTAAATTTGCCGGCCACTGAGCCGCCGTAAAGCTGTTTGGCTCGTGCAAGCGGTGGCACGCCGAGCAGGTCTCCTCGTACTTTTGTTGAGCTTGTTTATATAGCGCGTTTGCGTCGCTACCTAGCGCGTCTGCGGCGACTTCGTACGTGCCCTCGACCTCATACCAAAGCTCGCCGTAGTCGTCCTCGACCTCTTTTATTTTCTTAAAATTCGCCTCACTCTCGGCATCAAAAACCGTGAAAATCTCGGCGTTTTTGACGCTTCGCTGTATCTGAGCCAGGTAGTTTGCCGAAACGGCGCCTTTTACCTTGATTTTAGCCTTTGCGCCGTCTTTGGAGACAACCTCTACCGGCGTTAAAACCTCGATCTTGCCGACCTTTTTACCGCCTAGCGATATATCGGTCGTCTTTGTTAAAACCTCGGCGTTTAAGCCTATCGCCGCCGCACAGGCCGCGATCAAAACGAATTTAAAACTTTTCATCGCACTTCCTTAAGAAAAATTATTAATGTAATTTTATAAATTTGCGGCTTAAAATTACATCACTATATTTTATTACGAAGAGGGTTTTGTATATTAAAAATGGTAAAATTTGAGGAAAAGGGCGACAAACCGGGCCGAATTTGAGCTTTGCCCAAATTTACCGCGATAGTAAAAGCCGCACGAACGGCGGCTAAATTTAACGAGCGATCAGTGCTTTTTAAGCCCCATCGCAGCGACGTCTAACGCAATCTCTTCGTTATTTATCGTGATTAGTCCGCGCTCTAAAATTTTGCTTGCGATCGCGTGCGCTTCGTCAAGCGAATGCATCTTGTACGTGCCGCACTGATACTTGTTTAGCTCGGGGATGTCTTCTTGGTTTTTGACGCCCAGGATATCCTTCATCGACGCCGTCCACGCGGCCTTGACCGCCTCCTCGCTCGGCACGCCGATCACGCTCATGTAAAAGCCCGTCCTGCAACCCATCGGCGAGATGTCGATGATCTCAGCATTTGCGCCGTTTAGGTGGTCACGCATAAAGCCCGCAAATAGGTGCTCTAGCGTGTGGATGCCTTTTTCTGGCAAAATTTCCTCGTTTGGCTTGCAAAAACGCAAATCAAACACGCTTATATCATCGCCTTTTGGCGTTTTCATCGTCTTTGCCAGGCGCACTCCAGGCGCGTTCATCCTCACGTGATCGACGCAAAAACTATCTAGTAGAGGCATATTTTCTCCTTATTTTTAGCTAAATTTGGCGTGATTTTAGCTAAATTTACTAAATTTTAGCTCAAATTTGAGTTGATTAAAAGCCGGCATTAGCTCGGCTAACCATGAAGCGGTCTTGACAAAATTTGCGCAGCCGCCGCGCGCTAAAATCGCTTTAATGCGGTGCGCATAAATGTAAAAATTTGACGAAAAATAGCTCAAATTTAGCGCGGCAAAGTCAAATTTGATATGAAAAAGAGTTAAATTTGAAAGAAAATCGGGCAAAAGCCCGACTAAAAGTATTAAATTTTAAGCAAAATGAGGTTTGATCTGCTCTATCCAAGCGCTGATTCTAGGCTCGGTTTTTTCGCTTTCGTTATCGGCATCAAGCGGCAGACCGACGAATTTACCGCCCCTTACGGCTTCTGACTCGTCAAATTTATATCCGTCCACAGACACTGCACCCACGACGTTTGCGCCAGCTTTTACGACCTCATCGTATAGCTTACCCATCGCGCCGCAAAAGCTATCCGCGTAGCTCTCCGCATCGCCCGTACCAAATATCGCAACCGTCTTGCCGCTAAGTTTTAGTCCGCCAAAATCAAACGCGTCCCAGTCGTCTTGCAAGTCGCCCGTACCCCAGGTCGAAACGCCCAAAATCAGCTTGTCAAAGCCGTTTAGCTTAGCCGCGTCGCAGTTTGCTACGTTTAAAAGCTCGTTTTCTAGCCCCAAATTCTCGGCTAAAAAGCTCGCCGCCTCCTCAGTATTTCCCATACTGCTTCCAAAAATGATACCTATCATTTAAATTTCCTTTAAAAAATATGATGACTTATCGTGTAGGGTACCAGTCGCAGCGATCCGCCGCATCCGCACTCCCGTTTAACCTCGATGTAGCGCGAGAAATTCGCATTTCTCGGAGCTACGATAAACATCCTGTCAAACTCTCCGCCGCTAAGCGCCTCAAAGCCTCTAGCGATCTCGCAGTTAGCCAGATGAAACCGCTCTTTTGTTATCTCTTTAAAGCATGGCATAACGCCAAAAAGCTTGCGCCCGCCCTGCTCTGCAAAGATAATCCCGTCTTGAAAATAAACGTTTTTATCAAAATGTTTGGCGCGTATTTTATCATAAACAAACTGAGAAAACATTATGTCCGCGTCAAAATATATTCCGTTTTGGGATTTTAGCATGAGTATAAGCCTCGCGGCCGGGTGTTTGGGGGAGACGGCTAGCGGCGGGACGGCGTCAAATTTGCCTGATTTGTAGGCGCAGATAACGGCGTTTGAGGCGATACAAAAGCTTGAAATTTTACTTCGGCTAGGATTTTTAAAAGCGCACAAGTCATCGATGCGTTTTAGAAAAATTTCCTCCAAATTTAAGCCCGAATACGCATAAACTAGAGGGATTTTTAGCTCGCGTCCGGCGCAACAGTTGTATAAATTTATAAAAATTCGGGCTTTATTTACCGCGTCAAGCCCTGAAAAAATACTTGGAGTTATTTCTCCAATACCTGATAAAAAGCCGAATTTCATCTATTAGTCTTTTACCTTGCAGCATCCAAATTCCTTATCTAGCCCAAAGACTTTGCAATACTCGCTAAACACGCAGCTGACGCTTCTTTTGGCGCAAACGATCGGGATATTGCGCTTTTTGGCTTGGTTTTTTATCGTTTTCATCGTGTTGTGGTTTAAAAAACTAGTTAACATCACGACGCACTCGGTATCTTGCGGGATGGGTTTGCGATTTACGCGGTTTTCGTTGCGCGCGTCCCAATGCTCGATCGCTTCCGCGCCGAGGTCTTTGAGGACTGCTTTTATAGGCGTTATCTCATCGGCTCCGATAACTAAAACTGACATTTTGGGCTCCTATTTATTTGATTGTGATTATTATAAAATAGATTAGCTAAAAAATAGCTTAGTTATGATAGTTGTTATCAGTTAAGTGCAAATTTGCAACGCATGCCAAATTTTGCGAGGTAGTTTTAAATTTGACTTACTCATTTATCTTTTAGGATCAAGAAACGGCGATCAAATCTGACGAATAGGCGACAAGAGCAAAAAGCTCAACGTTTTTGCTCTTAAATTTAAAAACGACGTCAAAAATAAATCAAATTTGGGTTCAAATTTACCCGCCCAAATTTGCCGCCTTATCAAATTCCATCTGCTTTTCCAGTCGCTTAAACTCATCTGCGTAAATTAGCGCATTATCGACGCACTCAAGCCAAAACTCCTGCGTTCGCGCGTCTTTGCCAAAGTGCTTTTGCAATAGCTCTTCGACGCTCATCACTCCACACTCTCGCAAAAGCGCCTTGTACGCGCCGATGAATTTATCGCCCGCGCGCCTGAACTCGCCCAGCAAAAACTGCGAGAGCAGGTAGCCGACGGTGTAGGGATAGTTGTAGATGTATTGATCGGTTTTGTAAAAATGCAGTTTAAAATACGGCAAAAAGCCCTCCACGTCCTGCGTCGTATCGCCGTAACGGCCTCGCCATACTCAATCAAAGTACGATATCGCGTCAATTAAGCTCAAATTTAAATTTATCCAATCTCACTCCCGCGGAAGTCCATTTTTATTGGACTTGTCGCTAACTAGCTTGCCGTTTTTGTCGTATTTTTTGGCACGCACGAGCCTTCCGCGCTCAAATTCGCCCTCGGCCTCTAGTTTGCCGTTTGCGTAGTAGTGCTTCGCAGTGCCGACCTCCAGCCCGTCCTCAAACATCACTCTGGCCTTTAGCTTGCCGTTTTCGTGATACTCTTCGTACGGCCCGTGATAGCGCCCGTTTTTAAACATCACTTTCGCCGCCAGCACCCCACTCTCGTAGTAGTCCAGCCCCGCGCCCGTTTGGCGGCCGTCTTTGTACTCGTATTCGCCTCTGAGCTTGCCGCCCCCGTAGTATTCGCGCGCGACGCCGTCCTTTTCGCCGTCTTTGTAATTTTCTACCACGCGCGTTTTGCCGTTTTCGTAAAATCGCTTCCAAACGCCTTGTTTGCGGTCATTTTTGTATTCGCCCGTCTCCTCCACGGCGCCGCTTTCGTAGTACCATTTTTCCGCGCCTTCTCGCTTGCCCTCTTTGTAGGTTCGCACGCCTCGAATTTTACCGCTTTTGTAGTAGTCGAAGTCCTCGCCGTTTCGAAGCCCGCCGACGTATGGGCTACGTGATAGTCGGTAAACACGCCCTCTCGCTTGTCCGCCTTGAAAAAGCCCTCCTGCTTTAACGCGCCGCCCTCGTCAAAGTAGTAGCGGCGGTAACGCCCGTCGCGGACGCCGTTTTTATATTCGCTCTCGCCCATCAGAGCGCCGCTATCTGCGTGGTAGTGCTTAGCAGTGCCCTCGCGGACGCCGTTTTTTAGAGGGTATTCGTTTGAGGGCTTATCTCTGCCGTCAAAATAGTCTCTGTATCGCACCGCCGTGCCGCCCTCTACGTCTATCTCGCGTATAAGCGTGGGCGGCAGGGGCTTTAGCCTCGGATAGACCATGCCCATCGCATTTACGTCATATAGGTCCTCGACGCTGTATCGAAGCATCTTTAGCGTGCCGTCGTAGAGCTTGCCTTTTACGTAGTAAAGCCCGTTTTTTAGGCTCGCTTCGGGCTTCATTACGACTTTTGGCTCTAGAGCTTGCGCACCGATGGCTAGAAGCGGAAGTAAAAATAGAAACTTTAGGATTTTCATGGTTTTTCCTGCTTTATTTTATTTGGGTAATTTTAAAATTTGAAACTAAATTTAAGATGAAGGCGCTATTATTTTTATTTTGGATGAGTTAAATTTAGGGGCTCTTGCCAAATTTAACCGTCTTTTAGCGCCTCTGCGACGACCGTCCGCTCGCACACCAGCCTTTCAAAGCTAAAATTTGCGTTTGCAGAGCTCGTGGACGGTAGCTTGACGGGCTCTTTACCCGTTGCGTTTAAACTTTGAGTTTTTAGGTATTTTTCGCAGATCTCGTGCGCCTTAGCGCCGTTTGCGTAGATTTGCGCGATCCGCGCCCCGCTAAAGATCGGCTCTAAATTTGCAGGCTCGACGACGGTCATTTTAGCATCGCTCGAGCCCTTTATCTTGCACGATGTCGCCAGCGTATTTGCGTATTTGCGTAGTAAAAACTAAATTTACCGATAAATTTAACTGCTTGTTTTGAGTTTATCGTTTTAGAAGTTCTTTTATCGTAACAACGATTTTATAAAATTTACTGGGAAAATTTAGTTTAAAATGCAAAAGAGTAGGGCGCATCTTGCTGCGCCCTTTAAGAAATTTAAGATGCGATCTTGCAAATTTGATCTATTTTAGCTCAAACGCAAGCGTTGCTGCAATCGTCTCGTCATCGCAAATTTTCGAGTCGGCAAACGGCATTTTATGCACCACTTGTAGTAGCCACTTTCCAGGTTTAAGAGCCAGCACCTCTATCGTGCCGTCTGGCTCAGTTTCGCCGTGAAATGCACTTTTTTCTTTCAAAAAGCCGTCAAATGTTCCATTAAGCGTAGCGCTTTCTAGCGGTTTGCCTTCAAATAGAATTTTAACTTTAAACGGTACGCCAACTTTAAAATTTGCCGGATTTTCAAGCGGAACTATCTCTAAACGCTGATTGGAAGGCTTTGTTACGGAGTCGTCCTTCACGTTTTTGTTTATGACGCCTTTTGCGCTCATGCTCGCTTTTTTGCAGTATTTGGCGTCTTTGATATCTTCTTTGGTTTTGCCCATGTGCCATGTGCCATCGCTAGCTTTTGTCCAAAACGTAGGCTTGTACTCGCCAGCTATAAGGTAAGAGCCGTTTTCAAGCTTGCCTCTTTCGTAGTGGTAGTTTTCGCCGCTTTGTTTTAGACTAAGCTTTTCGCCGTTTTTGGCTATGATGTACGGGGCTTCAAATAGGGCGATCCTGTTATCCGGTATCTTTTCAACAGTCGGAAAATCGTCCGCATAGCCCATATCAACGCTAGTTACGTCCTTGCTGCTTCCAAATAGCCAAAACTCGTGAGCCAAAGAATGGCTGCTAAATGCCGCCAAAGCCAAAAGTGCAAATAAATGCGTGTTCATTACCTATCCTGTTAGATTAAAATGTCTATTTTTTTATGTTTCTAATATATGTCGCAAAAATATTTTTAAATTTCTACATAACTAAATTTTACTATTGCTTTAGCAAATTTAGTAATCAAAACTGATTTTGTTCATTTAAATTTATAAAATAATACAAGTATTAAAAATACTTGAACCACTGAAAAAACGAAATTTAGATCAGTGGCGCAATTATATCAAAATAATAATCAATGTCAATAGAAAAATGATTTTTTTGAAAAACAGCATAGTTAGTTA
>CAURRL010000043.1:0-7688 GCA_963526895.1 uncultured Campylobacter sp.
GCGGCAGCCTCGACTTCTGGCAGTTTAAACAGCACCTCCTCGATCTCGCGCGGGTAGATGTTGATGCCCTTTGAGATGATGAGGTCTTTTTTGCGGTCGACGATAAAGATATAGCCCTCCTCGTCGATCTTGACGAGGTCGCCCGTGCGCAGCCAGCCGTTTATGATCGTTTCGTCGGTGGCGTCTGGCATATTTAGGTAGCCCTGCATCACGCAGTCGCCTTTTACGATTAGCTCGCCGACCTCGCCTGCGGGCAGCTCCATCATCTCGTCATTTATGCATTTTACTTCGTAGCCCGGCAGCGGCAAGCCGACGCTTGAGATTTTTTGTTTTTGCAGCGTGTTTGCCGATACGATAGGCGAGCATTCGCTAAGGCCGTAGCCCTCTATCAGCACCGCACGTGGAAATTTGACGCGAAAATCGGTTATAGTCTGCTCGGCTAAAGGCGCTCCGCCGCTGATGAAAATCCTAATGCAGTTAAACCAGCGAAAATACCACGGGATTTTTGCCTTGCCGATAGCCGTATAGATCGCGGGCACGCCCAAAAATACGGTCGCGCGTTTGAGTAGGACTTGTTTTAGGACGTTTGAAAACGGAAAGATGGACTTTACTAAAATAAGCGAACATGCCGCAAATATCGGCAGCAGCACCATCGCCGTGAGAGTAAAGCTGTGAAACATCGGCAAAAACACGGCAAATCTATCTTTCATACGTATGTGAAAGACCTCGTGCGCGCCCTGGACGTTTGAGATGAGGTTGCGGTAGCTGATCATCGCACCCTTTGGCTTGCCTGTGGTGCCTGATGTGTAGATGATGTGGGCTAGGTCGTCGATACTCGGTCGGTCGGTCAAATTTAGCTCGATTTTGCAGTTTAGAGCGTGCGCGTAGCTGATGTTGTTTTCGTCAAATTCGGCTCTATCTCCGATCCAGACGATCTTTTTGATCGCGGTTTTGCTATCTAGCCCTTTTATCTCTTTTGCGAGTTCGACCGAGGCGAAGAGAAATTTCGCTCCGCAGTCGTTTATGATGTATTCGAATTCTTCGTATTTTAAGAAGGTATTTATCGGCACTGCGATCGCGCCTAGCAGCGTGATGGCAAAGTAGCTAGCGATAAACTCGGGCGAGTTGTTTACGATCATCGCGACGCGGTCGCCTTTTTTTATGCCCATACCTTGCAAAAACGCAGCCAGCGTAAAGGCGTTTGCGCGTAGCTGATTGTAGCTAATCTTGCTAGTTTCTGTATAGATCGCGATGCCGCCGCCGTTTTTATCGACCGCGGCGTTTAGCATATCCTCGAAATTTTCGTAAGGGTAGTTCATGGCTGCGCCTTAAAATTTATATTTCACGTTCAAATTTATCGCCTGAGCGTTGCCGCGCTCAAATTTGCCGTTTGGATAGAGTCCCGACGCGTTTGAGTAGTAGCTCACGTCGCGCTCTTTTCTGTCTTGGTAGAAGTAGCTAGCTCCCAGCTCCAAGGCGTCGGTAAATTTGTAGTTAAAGCCCGCTGCGTAGATGACGGCTTTGGTATCTGGTAGGTCAAAGCCCGTAGTATCGGCTCTAGATGCGGCCTCGTCAAACGTAACCGCGCCCATTAGGCGGAGCTTATCCGTCGCGTCGTGCGCTACGCCGATGCGGTAGGCGTTGCTGTCCTTCCAGTCGCGCTTTTTAGATGCGTCAAATGCCGCAAAAAACGGGTTGCGGTAGTGAGCGGCCGAGGCGCCTGGGTAGTTGAAGTCAAGCTCTTTCCACGCAGACCAATACGTTCGCTCAAAATCAAATAGCAGCGTGGTGTTTACGATTTTGTACGAGAGGGCCAAATTTAAGCTCGCAGGTAACGGTACGGATAGCTTTGCGCTGCCGCTATATGAGCCGCCGGCCGGCGCGCTGATGTCGGTGTCGCCTTTTAGATTCATATTTACTTTCGAGCGGTAGGTGGCCGCTAGGCTCAAATTTGAGGTCGGTTTATAGGTGATTGCCGCATTATAGCCGAAATTTATGCGGTCGCCTTTGATGTCTTGGGTCGCTCTTGCCGGAGTATAAGGCGGCGTAACTTCTTGCACGGCCTCTCCTCTAGCATAAACGGCGCGAAGGCCAAAGCCTAACGCGATGTTGTCGGTTAGCGCGTAGGCGACGCTAGGGTTTACCTCGATCACTTTTAGGTCGAATTTTTTAGAGGTGGCTTTAGGCAGACCTTCTTCCCATCTCATCGACATTCCCGCAGGCACGACGACTGATAGGCCAAAGCGCCAGTCGCCAAAATGCGGCGTCACGAAGTGAAACGTAGGTACGAGCGCGGTCGCTCTTTTGGAGGTGAGTTTGTCGCCGTTATAGTGCCTATACTTCGTCTTTGACATGCGCAGGTAGGTTAGCGAGCTCTCTAGGTAGTATCCGCCGCCAAGAAATATCATATTTGCCGGGTTGTTATAGGCTGCGTCGGGGCCGAAGCTCGTCGCGACGTTTGAGTTTAAAAGCGCGATGCTATCGCCGCTTTGCTCAGGGATTTTAAAGCCCGCCGCATTTAGACAGCAGCAAGTCGCGAGGCACACGCCGATATATTTTCTCATTTATTCTCCTTTAAAGTTTCTTAAAATTTTTATCTCGTCCGCCCAGATGCTCTCGTCGATCGTCTCTAAAATTAGCGGGATATCGTCCGTGCGGGGGTCGTTTATGATGTTTTCAAATGTTTTTAAGCCCAAAAAGCCCTTTCCTAGGCTTTCGTGGCGGTCCTTTTTGCTGGCTAGGTCAAATTTCGTATCATTTAGATGCATACCCCGCAGCATCTCGCGCCCGACTATCTCGTCAAATTCGCTCATCACGCGCTCGTAATCGTCTCTGATATCGTATCCTGCGGCAAAGGTATGACAGGTATCTAGGCATACGCCGATCCTTTTTTTGTCGATGCAGCGTTTGATGATATAGGCTAGGTGTTCAAATTTGAAACCCAAATTTGAGCCTTGACCTGCGGTATTTTCGATGACTAGCTTTACGTTTTGGCTATTTTCGAGTAGGAAATTTACGGAATTTGCGATATTTTCTAGGCAAATTTCGGGCGAAATTTCGTTTAGATACGAGCCCGGATGAAAATTTATCATCACTAGACCTAGCGCCTCTACTCGGTAAATTTCGTCCAAAAAGGCGTTAATGGACTTTTGGCGCTGCTCATCGTTTGGATGGCCTAAATTTATAAGGTAGCCGTTGTGCGGCAAAACGTGCCTGGGCTCTATGCCGGCTGCTTTTAAATTTTGCTTAAATTTGGAGATATTTTCTGGGGTTAGCGGCTTGGCCTCCCATTGGCGCTGATTTTTGACGAACATTGCAAAGGCGTTCGCGCCGATATTTGCCGCATTTAGCGGAGCGTTTTCTACGCCGCCCGCGATGCTGACGTGCGCGCCGATAAATTTCATTGAAGCTCTTTTATGATGATTTTTATGCGGTTTTTAGCGTCGAAAAAACTGATATTTTTACCGCAAACTTCGTATTTTATTGAATATTTACTTATATCTTGTATAAAACCGCACGAATTTGTCATTACATTTATACCGTCATACAGCGGCTTGCGCTCCAAAATTTCCGCGAAAAAGTCGTCGTATCTCTCCTCCAAAAAGAACTTTTTGTTAAATTCTTTTTTCTCAAAACATGCGCCGTTCATGCAAATTTTGTCGTTTATTTTTAGATTTACCGTATTTACGCCAGAGCTGTAAATTTGCAAATTTAGCTGATTTGCGGTTTTATGCAGGAAGCCGACATCGTTGATTTTTAACGGCGGAGTGAGGATGGTGACGGTAAATTTGTCCGATGATTTTTGGCTTTGCAGCGCGGCACAACCGCCAAATGCAAGGCACGCGAGCGCAGCTAAAGCAAATTTGGAAAATTTTTTCATGATTTTTTATCCTTGGTTTAAGCTATTTTTTATGATCTTTAATGTAAAATCCCATTTCCGCTAATTTGTGGCCCCATCGTCTAGCGGTTAGGACATCGCCCTTTCACGGCGGTAACACGAGTTCGAGTCTCGTAGGGGTCACCACTTCATTTTAAATTTCACAAAAGATTTTAATTTTATCCGCTTATCGCTTAAATGCCCTTTATCTAAGATAATTTTTCTTAAATTTAGATTTTCTAAAATTTAACCTCAAAACCGTTTGTGCCGTATTTTGTAAGCTCAAATTTCATTGCGTCAAATTTTAATCTCCGCCAAATAAACAAAAACCAGCCAAATTTAATCGTAAAATTTGATCCCCAAACGCCCGCGCCCGCTCGCTCAATCAAATTTAAACCCGTTTTGGCTATAATCGCGCCCTAATTTATAAAAAAGGAAAAAAATGTTTGATTGGATTTTTTCGCCCGAGGCGTGGCTGTCGCTCGTGACGCTAACGGGGCTTGAGATCGTGCTCGGTATCGACAACATCATATTTATCGCGATCCTAGTCGGCAAGCTCCCGCCTGAGCAGCGCGACAAAGGCCGTATACTAGGGCTTTCGCTTGCGATGCTAACGAGGATTGCGCTTTTGCTTTCGCTATTTTGGATTATGAAGCTTACAAAGCCGCTATTTAGCGTGTTTGACTTTACGATCACGGGGCGCGATTTGGTGCTGATTTTAGGCGGACTTTTTCTTATCGGCAAGTCCACGCTCGAGATCCACTCAAGCGTCAGCGGCGAGCACGAGGAGCGCGAGACGGGCAAAGGACATGCGAGTTTCTGGGTCGTTATCGCCGAGATCGCCGTACTTGACATCGTCTTTTCGCTTGATAGCGTCATCACCGCAGTGGGCATGGCAAATCACATCGAGATCATGATCCTAGCCGTGATGCTTGCGGTGGGCGTGATGATGTTCGCGTCTAAGGGCATCTCAAATTTCGTCGATAACAACCCGACGATCAAAATTCTCGCGCTTGCGTTCTTGATCCTGATCGGCTTTACGCTTGTGGGCGAGGGGCTTGGTATGCACGTGCCTAAGGGCTACGTTTACTTTGCGATGGCGTTTTCTCTGGGCGTGGAGCTCATCAACATCTACGCTCGCAAAAAGTCTGCAAAACGCGCGCAAGAGGCTCAAAAGTAAAATTTGAGCCTTTAAATTTGCTTTTAGGTGCGCAGGGCGGCAAATTTAAACGGGGCGAATTTGAGCGGTAAATTTAAAAAGCAAAGGAGCTAGCGTGGACGTAAAAAGCGAATTTTTAGAAATTTTAGAGGGGCTTAGGAGCCAAAAGCTAGCGGCCTTTTCACAAAAGCTCATCAAAAGCCCCGAAATTTTAGGCGTAAAAACTCCCGAGCTAAGACGCCTGGCAAAGCGAAATTTCGCTCGGCTAAATTTAAAGCAGATCGCCGACTACGAGCCGTTTTTTCACGAGGAGTTTATGTTAAAGGGCTTTTTGATAATGCTCGTAAAAGACGACGAAGCTAAATTTAAGCTAGCTAGCGAGTTTATCAAAACGATGCCAAACTGGGCAGTGACCGACGGCTTTGAGCCTAAATTTACGGGCGCATGCTACGTAGATGCGCTGCTAAAACAGGCTCTAGGCTCAAATTTAGAATACGAAAAACGATTTTTCTACGTTTATTTTATGCGCAATTTTAACGCGCTTCCGCTTGAGCGGTTTTTTGAAATTTGCGCCGAGGAAAAAGACGAGCGCTACTACGTGCAAATGGCGGCTGCTTTGTGTTTAGCCGAGGTTTTTATCAAATTTAACGGTGCTGGGCGAGAACTGCTAGAGAACGGGCGACTGAGTAAATTTACCCACAACAAAACGATCTCAAAGATCCGCGACAGCTACCGCGTGCCAAAAGACGTAAAAGACGCACTTTTGGAGCTCAAAATCAAGTGAATCTAACAAAAGCGCCCATAAACAAGCTCGTGCTGCGCCTAGCCGCGCCCGCGGGCGTCGCGATGAGCTTTAACACGCTTTACAACGTGACGGGCGTGTTTTTTGCCGCGCGCATCTCGACGCAGGCGCTGGCGGGCTTTTCGATGAGTTTTTTGCTCTACATCAGCGTCGTGGGCGTGGGGCTTGGCTTTGGCTCAGCACTAACGGCGCTTGTGGGCAACGCGCTTGGCGGCGGCAAAGAAAAACTCGCTAAAATTTACGCCGCAAAAGGCGTGTTTTTCGTGCTTCTTTGCGCGTTTTTTATGGGGCTTTTGGGCTTTATTTTTACGCCACATTTGCTTAAAATTTTAGGCGCGAACGAGGAGTTTTTACGCGAAGCCATGGCGTATAACCGCGTGATATTTCTTGCTTCGCCATTTTTCCTACTCATAAAATCCCTAAACGGCGTGCTGGTGGCTACAGGCGACACGAAGAGCCTGCGAAACTGGCTTTTTGCGGGACTTTTTATAAATTTGGGCTTTTGCTTTTTTTACGTGGATTTTTGCGGGCTGGGTGTCGGCGGGATAGCGTTGGCGACGGCTTCGGTGCAGCTTTTAGGCTCGCTATTTTTAGGCGTCAAGGTTGCAAGAACAGGCATGATAAATTTTTTAAATTTACGCTCATTTGCGCCTGAGCTCGCCATCTACCGTAAAATTTTAGCACAAGCCTTGCCCGCGTGCCTAAACTACCTATCGATGTCGCTTGGCGGACTCGTGCTTATGCATTTTATCAGCCGTTACGGCACGCACGCGGTCGCAGGCTATGGCCTAGCTCTTCGCATCGAGCAGATCGTGATGCTGCCTACGACGGGCATCGCATCGGCTGTGCTTGGTATCGTGTCGCAAAATTTCGGTGCGCGCGAATACGCCAGAGTGCGCGACTGCTACGTCTATGCGGTCAAATTTTTAGCGGTTTATTGCGTTTTTGCGGCGTCTTTTTGCCTTGGGCTCGGTGGGATTTTGGTTGGGTTTTTTGACGAGACGCCTGAGGTCGTAAACGCGGCAAGGAGCTATTTTGCGGTAAATTCGCTAGCTTTTATGGGCTATGCGCTCATAAATCTCTCAGGCTCGACGCTTCAAGGCGTAAAAAGGCCCGCGGCGGTTTTTGTTTTAAATTTTGCACGTCAGATAGTGCTTCAAATAGCGCTCTACTCGCTCGTAGCCGATGTTTTTGGCGGGGAACTGCAAGATATTTTTAAGGCGATGTTTTTTAATGTTTGGCTGATCGGGCTAACTTTTTTCTTTTATACAAAATTTGTTCTTGCCCGAGTTTGCGCGGCTTGAAGCAAAAATTTTCGCAAATTTTCAAATTTAAGCTTATTTTTCTTGACATAGCACATTTTTTTGGCTACAATGCGCTTTTTCAATAAGTAGGCTAAACTCGCAATGCCTCGGGGTGTAGCGCAGGCTGGTTAGCGCATCTGGTTTGGGACCAGAGGGCCGAAGGTTCGAATCCTTTCACCCCGACCATTTGTTAGATGGTGAGTGTAGCTCAGTCGGTTAGAGCATCAGATTGTGGTCCTGAGGGTCGTGGGTTCGATTCCCATCACTCACCCCACTTGGGCGCTCGTAGCTCAATTGGATAGAGCGACAGACTTCGGATCTGTAGGTTATGGGTTCGACTCCTATCGGGCGCGCCACTTTGTTTTTATGCGCTCATAGCTCAGCTGGATAGAGCAACGGCCTTCTAAGCCGTAGGCCTCAGGTTCGAATCCTGATGGGCGTACCATTTTATTATTGTTGTGCGGATGTGGTGAAATTGGCAGACACGCCAGACTTAGGATCTGGTGCCCCACGGCGTGAAGGTTCAAGTCCTTTCATCCGCACCAT
>CAURRL010000044.1:0-7570 GCA_963526895.1 uncultured Campylobacter sp.
GGTTAATCGCGATCCGGGCAAAATCCCGACCTACATCGGATATTTCTTGCTTTGCGTCGGCGTCATCGGCAACTTTTTTACTAAAAACAGCCGATTTTTAAAGCTCATAAATTTTATTAAAAATAGCCGCTTTTCTCTCGTCGCGGCATTTATAGCGCTTGGTTTTTTAAATTTTAACGCAAACGCGGCCGAGCAAAACCAGAGCGAGATTTTAAAAACTTTCGCCGCAAACACCGCCGCTCACGCTAACGGCGAATTTGCAAAGCTTCTCGTGCAAGACTACGCGGGCAGGATAAAGCCGCTCAGCACCGAAGCGGGCGAAATCGTAAATAAAATCTCCGGCACAGACTCGCTTTACGGTCTAAGCGCCGAACAAATCGTGCTAGGGATGAATCTAAATCCCGCGCTGTGGCAAGAGATCAAAATCGTCAAAATAAAAAACAACGAAATCAAAAAAATGCTAAATTTGAGCGGAGATTACGCGAGTTTTAGAGATGCGTTTGACGCAAATGGCGAGTATAAACTGGCCGCGCAGGTCGAAGTCGCAAACGAAAAACCTCTATCAAAACGAGGCACGCTCGATAACGATCTCATCAAATTTGACGAGCGGCTAAACATCGCATATCTAACATTTAAGGGCACGTTTTTTAAATTTATCCCGGTAGCAAACGACCCGCAACATGCGTGGCTCTCGCCAAACGACGCATTTAGCGACGAGCGAGTCACTCTGGACGCAAAAAACATGCTAAACGACTATCTCATGGGTCTGCAAGAAGGCATCGCGGATAACAACTGGAGTAAGGCCGACTCCGCGCTAGCTGCGCTAAGAAACTATCAGCGCACGGCTTCGGCGGAAATTTTACCTAGCGTTAGCAGGATCGATGCCGAGGTATTTTATAACCGCGCTTCGGTGTTTAAAAAGCTAGTTTATTTCTACTGGATTTTGGGCTTTGGCGCGCTTTTGCTAGGACTTGCTTCGGTATTTTTATCAAAACGGATTTTACCGCTTGAGCGAGCTATTTTAGTGACGTTTGCGCTTGGATTTGCGGTGCATACGGCGGCTTTAGCTCTGCGTTGGTACGTCTCAGGACACGCGCCTTGGAGCGATAGTTACGAGTCGATGATCTATATCGGCTGGTCGGGAGTGCTAGCTGGGATGATATTTTTTAGGCGTTCGTTGCTTGCGCTTGCGGCGGCCGCGCTGCTAGCGGGCATCGTGATGCTGGTGGCTCACATGAGCTTCGTAAATCCACAGATAACAAATTTAGTCCCGGTGCTAAAGTCTTATTGGCTCAGTATCCACGTCTCGGTTATCACGGCTAGCTACGGATTTTTAGGCCTTGGCTGCGTGCTGGGTCTTATCGCGCTAGGACTCATGGCGTTTAAAAATAAATCCAACGAGGCGAGACTAAACGAGCAGATCAGATATATCGCAGCGATAAATGAAGCAAGTCTAATCATTGGTCTTTGCTTGCTAACGCTTGGAAATTTCTTCGGTGGGATTTGGGCGAACGAGAGCTGGGGGCGCTACTGGGGCTGGGATAGCAAGGAGACGTGGTCGTACGTCTCGATCCTAGTTTACGCGATCGCGCTGCATCTGCGCTTTATACCGAAGCTAAATTCGCTCTACGTATTTTTGATCGCATCGGTGTTTTCTTACGCTTCGATCGCGATGACTTATTTTGGCGTAAATTTTTATCTAACGGGCATGCACTCTTACGCCAGCGGAAATTTGCCGCCGGTACACATTAGCGTCTATATCGCGCTTGGTTGCATGCTTTTGATAACCGCGCTAGCCTTTAGAGGGCGCGACGTAAAAACGATTTAAAAGGAGAAAAAATGTATAAAAAACTACTAATGGCGGCGGTTTTATGTGCTAGCGCAAACGCGGGCTTTATCCAGGAGGGCATGCAAGCCCAGCAAAGCGGCGACCATAAAAAGCTGATAGAAATCTACGAAAAAGCCTGCCACGAGGAAAACAAGGCTTCAGGCTGCTATAACCTTGCCGTGGTGTATTTCGAAGGCACGGGCGGCGTGGAGAAAAATTACGAAAAGGCGATAAATTTATACCAAAAAGCTTGCAACGCCAAATTTGCGCTTGCTTGCAACAATCTAGGCTACATCTACGAAAGCGGCAACGGCGCGACTCAGGACTTTGCTAAAGCCGCTGCATACTACGAAAAAGCCTGCCAAGACGACGAAGGCTGCACCGCACTAGGACTTCTTTACGCAAACGGTGCAGGTGTCAAAACCGATATCAAAAAAGCCATCTCGCTCTATACCAAAGCCTGCAACTACGGCGATATGATGGGATGCAATAACCTAGGCTACCTACACCTTGAGGGCATGGGCGTAGAAAAAGACTACGCTAAAGCAAAAGCCTTTTACGAAAAGGCCTGCGCGGGCGGCGTGGGTATCGGCTGCGACAACCTCGGCTTTTTATATGCATTCGGCCAAGGCACGGAGCAAGACTACGCCAAGGCTAAAGAATTTTACGAAAAATCCTGCAACCTAAACTACGACAAAGGCTGCAACAACCTAGCCATAATGTACGCCGAGGGCAAGGGAGTCGCGGCCGACACTGCTAAGGCTAAAGAGCTCTTTGACAAAAGCTGCGCAAAGGGTCTAAAGGTCGCGTGCGAGAATGCGGAGTTTTTAAAACCGGAAACAAATAAAACTAAATAATTTAAGGAGATAATATGATTTTACGTTCTATTTTGGGTTCGGCGCTACTAGCGGCGCTACTTTTCGGCGCCGAAGCAAACGAGCAAGCCGGCAAGATGAAGCCGATGTTTCAAAGCGTGGATCCAAGCAAAGCTACGCTCGTAGGAAGCGGCGAGGATAAAGAGTACTGCGCCGTTTGCGGAATGAATTTGGTTAAATTTTACAAAACAAACCACGTCTATAACGGCAAACAAGTAGCATCTCTGCACTGCTTATACGAGCTCACGGAAGGAAAAATCCCAAGCGACGCACAGGTCGTAGATACGAAAAATCTAAATTTGATCGATGCAAATAAAGCCTTTTACGTCGTTGGCAGCAAGATCGGCGGCACGATGACTAGAAATAGCAAATACGCCTTTTCAACCGAGGCCGACGCGAAAGAGTTCCAGGCCGAAAACGGCGGCGAGATAATGGACTTTGCCAAAGCATACGAGATCGCCGGACAGGACTTTGAAGGCGATAACAAGATGATCAAAGCCAAACGCGAGGGCGGCGTTTACGCGCACGGTAAGGAATTTTACGAAGCAAACTGCGAGAAAGTCGATCCAAAAAGCTTTAAAGCCATCTCAGAGCTAAAAGCTCACCTCAAAAAAACATGCGACGCAAAGGGTGCCGGCAAAGCTCCTGAGTACGACAAGCACCTACAAGCGGCAGCTCTATATCTATGGGACGCTCCGGCAAATTTAGGCACGAGCGATCAAGCCTCAAAATCTAAGCAAAAAGCGCAAAAAGCCGAGAGAATCGTCGTGCCAAAAGGCGCTCGCTGCCCGGTTTGCGGTATGCTAATCGGCAAAAACCCGCAGTGGGCGACGATGATGAAAACAGGCAAAGAGGAGCTTTACTTTGACGGTGTCAAGGATATGATGAAGTATTATTTTGAAAAAGGCAAAAAAGACGATCAAATTTACGTTAGCGACTACTACAAGCTAAACAAAATCGACGCTAGAACCGCCTACTACGTAACTGGCTCAAACGTACTCGGACCTATGGGCAACGAGCTCATACCGTTTGCAAACGAAGAGGACGCTAAGACCTTTGCCAAAGATCATGGCGGCAAGCAGATCGTCAAATTTGACGAGATCACGACTCTTTTAGTAGAGAGGCTGATGTGAGACTCATCTGCGTTTTAGCGGGCTTTTTTGCGATCCTTTACCTTTGTATCGGGGCGCATTATCTTGGCTTTGATAGAGCAGGCAAGGAAGCCCAGCTAAATTTGATCCAAAAATCCGTCAAAGACGCGCAAATTTCGACGAATTTTATTTCAAAAGAGTATGGGAAGTTTGTCTATGCCGAGTAAAAATTTTATCGATTACGCAGTTACGCTGCTTTACAAAGACCGTGCCGATCACGCTTTTAGCTTTTTTATATTCGCTTTTATCGTGTTTATCTTAAGCGCGGTTCTTTTTGTCTCAAGCTCCATCCAAAGCGACCTTACAAATTTGATCCGCTCAAAACCGGAAGTCGTCGTCGAAGCTCTACGCGCGGGTAAACGCGACCTGATACACGACGGCTACATCTACGACGTCTCAAAGATCCCAGGCGTAGCTAGCGTCGAGGGGGCGGTCGAGGGAGAGTATTATTTCGCGCAAAAAAGAGTCTGGTTTCGCATCGTAGGCGATGAAAATTTGGACGAGAACGAGATGATCGTGGGCGAAGGCGTAAAAAAAGAGATGGCGGAGCTTTATTACGAGGATGTTTTTAACTTTTTAACCGAAGAAAAAATGATACCGATGAAGATCAACAAAACCGCACCGCATGAAACAGGCATCGTCTCAAACGACGTTATCTATATGAATCCCGCCACCGCGCGCGAGGTACTAAGTCTAAAAGAGGGCGAATACACAAGGCTCTACGTCGAAGTGCCAAACGTAAACGAGATCAGCGAAGTGGCCCTAAAGATCCAAAACGTCTATCCGAACACCGAGGTTACGAGCATCGAGGACGGCGTGGCCAAAATAAGGCACCTTTACTACTACAAAGGCGGTATTTTCATGGTGCTTTACGTCGTGGCGATGGTTTCGTTTTTTATCCTGCTGAAAAATCAAATTTCGCTCGCTTACGGCGAGAAGAAAAAGGAGATCGCGATATTGCGCAGTATCGGTTTTAGCGTGAGAAACATCATCGCGCTTAAATTTATCCAAAACATCGTAGTTTCTTTTAGCGCCTATTTGCTAGGCGTCGCGGGAGCCTATATCTACGTGTTTTTATTCGGCGCGCCGTTTTTACGCGATATATTTTTAGGCAGCGAGGTGGCAAATTTCACGGATTTCACGCCGATAATAGACTTTAATATGCTATTTTTGATCTTCGTTTTTAGCGTGATTCCGTTTTTGGCATTCGTCATCATCCCGTCGTGGCGTATAGCAGTTAGCGACATGAGCGAGGCGGTAAAATGAACGCAATAGAAGTAAAAAATCTCTGTAAAATTTACAATCAAAACAAACCAAACGAATTTCACGCGCTGAAAAACATAAATTTGACCGTAAAAAGCGGCGATCTAGTCATCCTAAAAGGCGTCAGCGGTAGCGGCAAAAGCACGCTACTAGGAATACTCGGCGCGCTTAGCAAACCAAGCAGCGGCGAAGCGCTAATCAACGGTCGCAACGTCTCAAAGCTGCCCGATATCATGAGCTCAAATTTTAGACACAGCGAGGTCGGGTTTATATTTCAGTCATTTAATCTGATAGAGGGCCTTAGCGTCTATCAAAACGTACTAGCGCCGCTAAGTCTGACTAGCCTAAAAAAAGCCGAGCTAAATTCGCAAATCGAGCGCGCGCTAAATCTCGCTAACATCGCGCACAAAAAAGATCAAATCATCTCAAAGCTAAGCGGCGGCGAGAAGCAGCGATGTGCTATAGCAAGGGCTCTAGCGATGGATCCTAGCGTCATACTAGCCGACGAACCGACAGCAAATTTGGACAAGCAAAACTCGCTCATCTTTATCGAAATGCTGAAAAAATTTAAAGAGCTAAAAAAGACCGTCGTCGTCGCTACGCACGATATTTTATTTGACGATCTAGACTTCGTGGACAGCTACGTAAGGATGCAGGACGGAGAGATGCTGTGAGCGTATTTTTATCGGACGTTGTCATCGCGTTTTTGCTGATCGAGCTCATCATCATCGTACTGATGGGCATTTCGCAGTATTTCGTCGTGTGCATCATGCGCCTATGGGACTTTAACTCGACGTCAAATTTACAATACGACTTAGAAAAACGCAACTACCTCGTAAATACGATTTTGTTTTTCGCCGTGGTTTGCAAGATCGTTTTGTTCGTATTTTTCGCGCTATCTCTAAACGAGCTAGCAGACGTAGTGCCGGGCGCCATGTGCTCTGCGGGCGTCATCGGCTCAAATCAATTTGGCGGCATTTTGCTACTGCTAAAACTGCTGCTTATCTTTGGCTTTGGGCTGTGGCTCATCATAAATTCGCTTGATTTAAAAGCGACGAATTTTCCGTATTTAAAGCAAAAATACGTCATTTTCACGATACTTTTTATCGCTGTTTTGATCGAATTTGCCGCCGAGATTTTGTTTTTTAGCAACGTGCCTTTAAAAGTGCCCGTCTTTTGCTGTTCGGTCGTGTTTCAGGCGCCAAAGCTCCCGTTTGGCTACACGAAGTTAAATTTGGTCATATTTTACTACGCCATTTTTGCGGTTATTTTGACGCTAAATTTGCTCAAACAAACGATGGCGAGCTTTGTTTGCAACCTGCTATTTTTATTTATCGCATACTACGCGATCACCTATTTTTTCGGGCTTTACGTCTACGAGCAACCAAATCACAAATGCCCGTACTGCATGCTAAAGGGCGAGTATTTTTACGTCGGCTACCTCATCTGGGGTTCGCTGTTTTTGGGCATTTTCTACGGCATCGCGGCGTTTTTGGTGGAGCTAATCGTTAAAAAACCTTACGAACATTTGCTCAAAATTTCATCTTTTTGGCTCGTCGTAAATGCTCTTGTTTGTAGCTTTTTCGTCGCTAAATACTACCTTTTGCGAGGAGTTTTATTATGATAAAGCAAATTTTTGCCGCCGTGCTACTCATCGGCGTGGTGGCGCTGCTCGCGTTTTCTGTGGATACTAGCGAGGGCAAGATCGTCGTTCGCCACGGCAACGTAGAAAAAAAGCCGCTAGAAATTGAGTTAAACAAATACCTCTGTTTTGAAAGCAAAGTGCTCATCAGCGACCTAAACAACACGGCTCAGGCAGTGATGCCAAACGGCGATACGTACTTTTTCTACGACATCTCAAACTCATTTACGTGGCTCATGCGACAAAAAAACAAAGACGACGTCGTGCTGTGGGTCTATTCGCAGGACACCAGCCGCTATATCCTAGCTAAAAACGCCTGGTACTCGCGCGTGGATATCACTCCGATGGGATACGGCATCGGCGCGTACGAATATCACGTTTACGGCATCAACGACAACTATTTCGAGGACGTCATGCTCTATGCTGCCCGCGGAGAAACGCTGATAAATCCGCTGATTTTTATCTTACTTTCGGAGAATAAAATTTAGCCTTAAGCCAGTTGGCTATTTTTATTCTCCAAGATGCGCAACATGACTGCATTTATGCACCTTAAGCTACTAATATAACAATCTAGACCACGCTTAAAACAATAAATTTTCTCTATTTATTGTCAAAAAATACGAATAACAAGCACACAAAATATCTAGTAGTCGCCGTACAATATTATTTATTTTTAATATCCGTCAAAAACAAGTGATTTAAAATTGATTGCTAAAGTAAAAAGAAATTTAAGAAAAAGTCGGTGGCGGACAGAGAGGGATTTGAACCCTCGAGCCCCGGTTAGAAGCTGCACCCTTAGCAGGGGTGTGGT
>CAURRL010000045.1:0-7560 GCA_963526895.1 uncultured Campylobacter sp.
CCCTTGCTAATAGCATGCAAGATCATCTGTCCAAAGCCGTAAGTGCTCGTTTTCATCGGGTTTCGGCGCTCTTTTTCCACTAGCATGAGTCCGCTAGAAGACGCCATCTCGAGGATGCCCAGCTCGCCTGCTAACGCGTATCTGGCTGGGATCTTTTCGCCGAGAGGATTTTGCACGATGACGTCGATAAACTCGCCGTTTAGAGCATCAGCTAGCGCCACCACACTACCCTCGCCGCCGTCTGCGATGGGCTTTACCACCACTTCGTCCACTTCGCCCCCTAAGGCCTCGATGCCCTCTTTTACGGCGTTACCGGCCTCAAGCGAGCTCAGAGAACCCTTGAAAGAGTCGATTGCTATTAGTATTTTCATTATGTTTTCCTTTTTGGCAAGGCTTGTCTTTTGAGCGCTTTTTCAGTTGCGCTTCGCTCACTGCTTTGCAAGAAGCGGAGCTGGCTAAAATTTAGCTCGGCGGACTATTTTTGCTTCGTTGCACTCGCAACTGCAAGCAGAAGTCCAGCCTACGCTAAATTTTATATGCGCAACCCCAAAAATCATCTCAAAATACTTCGCCTTAAATTTTACGGTCTGATTTTATCAAATTTAGTTTTAAATCGCGAGCCAAATTAGGCTTCATTGTAAATTTAAAAACGTGCCGCGCGATAGCGCCACATAAACCTGCACGCAGTGCAGCAACCTCTCACGTCGTAGGGGTTGGGGGATCGTTAAGGGGGAAGGGAGCTCTTTTGCTTCAGCTTTGCCTCGCAACTGCAAGCAGAGCGTAATTCAAACCCCTTTCCCCTTAACAAAAAAGCTTAGCGCGCAATGCTAAATTTAACCAAATCAAATTTGGCATTTTCAAGATACGGGTCTGGGCGGACAAATTTGAAAATTTACCGTTACTACCGTAAAGAGTGCAGTCTGGTTGCGCCAAAACCGCACTCAAATTTATTTACAATAAAATCAGCGACGCTACCCAAACTGTCGCCATACCAACGATACCCATGATAAAGGTAAGCATCGTCTGAGTCTTGTAGCCCTGCTCCGGCGACATCTTGCTAAAGTTCGTAACGACCCAGAAGTAGCTATCGTTAGCGTGCGAAACCGTCATCGCGCCGGCAGCGATCGCCATCACCGTTAGCACCGCGCCCATCTCGCTAGTTAGCCCCAGCGCGCTCATCATCGAGCCGCTATCGGTAAAAAGCCCCATGATAGAGGCCGTCGTCGTAAGCGCCACGGTCGAGCTGCCCTGAGCGGTCTTGATGATAGCCGAGATAACAAATGGGAAAAATATGCCCACAGTACCGATGAGATGGGCGTTTGCCTTCATAAACTCGACAAATCCGGCCTTGGCGATGACGTTGCCAAGCACGCCGCCCGCAGCCGTGATGAAAAGGATTGGTCCGACGATCTTTAGCGTTTCGTTTGTCATGAGGTTAAATTCACCAAGCTTGCCCGTTTTGGCCAGCAAGATGACTGCAAATAGCACACCTACGCCAAGCGCGATGATCGGGTTGCCCAAAAATAAAACGAAATTTGCAAACGAGCCTTTTAGTTTTAGTATCGAGACGACCGAACCCAGCGCCATCAGCAAAATCGGCATAAAAATCGGCGCCAAGCTCAAAAATGCGCAAGGCAGCTTGCCGTGCTCTTTGATGATCTCGTCGTAGCTCTTGCCTACTTCGGCCAGATCCTCTTTTAGGCTAACTTTTGCGCCGATAGTTTTAGCGAAAAGATAGCCCGCAATGAGAACCGGTATCGAAACTACCGCGCCCACGGCGATAACTAGCAGTAGGTTGTGACCTACGCCCACGAGTCCGGCGGCAGCTATCGGGCCCGGCGTCGGTGGTATAAACACGTGCGAGGTGTATAGGCCGCACGAGAGTGCAACCGCCATCGCTACGGGGTTGGCGCCGATTTTTTCCTTTATCGCGCGGCGGATCGGATCGAGTACGACGAAGCCGCTATCGCAAAAGACCGGGATACCCACGATCCAGCCCATGATGAGCATGGCTAACTCGGGGCGCTTGTCGCCTACGCAGCGCACAACCATATCGGCTAGCTTTAGCGCCGCGCCCGTCTTTTCCAGCGCCATACCGATGAGCGCGCCCAGGATGATGACGATGCCTATGCTTTTAAATATCCCGCTAAATCCCTCTCCGATGATCGCGGGAACCTTGACCAGGTCGATGCCCGCGACGACGGCTAGAGCGAGCGAGACGAGCATGATCGCTATAAAGGGGTGAACCCCGAACTTAGAAATCAACACGATCATAACGACGACCGCGATGACGAAGCAGACGATGAGAGCAATACCGCTCATAACAGCTCCTTTCGGATAAAATTTTTGCCTAGCGCAATATTACCGAAATTTGTTTTTAAAATATCTAAATTAGATTTGAAATTTTAGTTTCATTTTATATAGTGAAGGCCGAATTTGACGACTCGGCAGCGATTGATTTGGAGCATATTTAAGAATGCAAATTTGACGGCGGTTTTTATGGGGCTTTGGCTACTATCTACAGTATCAAAAACTAAAATTTAGCAAACAAGCCGTACTTATCCGCCAAAAGATAAAGTCCTAAAAACAGCGCGGCATATAAAACGGTTTTAAATATTTTTAGCAAGGCATGCAAATTTGATCCTTTTTGTTTCGTTAAATTTGCGAAATCTTAGCCAAAGGGCGGTTAAATTTGAGTGAAATTGGATGGGAAATTTGGAAAATAGGGAAAATTTAAATCAAGGCAAATTCGGCTAAATTTAAAAGCCAAATTTAAAAACGCGGCAAAGGCTCAAATTTAACCTCAGCCGCGAGTAAGTATCAAACTAAATTTACACGCCCAAAAGTCGGCGCGCAAAAATCAAATTTATCTAGATAGCTTTAGCAGATATCCGTCCTGCGTCTTTTCGATCTCGTGTTTGTAACTGCCGTCGAGATCAAAAACTACGCGGTAAAATTTGCCGTGCGAGCCAAAAAGCGCCGTTTTAAACGCGCCGCAGTCAAGCTCGTCTTTTCTGGTGTTTACGTCCGTTTGAGAGGCGAAGTCGATCACGACCTTGGTACCTTTGTCAATCGAGTAGTCCTTTAGCTTCTCGTCGGTCGTGAGGATCTTGATCTGCATCGGATAGATCTCAAATTTCGTCTGCTTATAGACGATCTGCTTTTGCGGTTGCGGCTTTTCAAGCGGCTTTATGACGACATCTTTTAGCGGCTCCTGCACGGTCATGTTGCGCTCGGTAGGCTTTGGCGCGACGTCTATCGCGGCGGCTTTTGGCTCCTCTTTAGTGACCGAGACATCGGGCTTTTCTACGACAACGGGCACTGCGATCTTGCTTAGCAAAAACTCGTCCTGCCACGAGATACTTTTATTTATATCGACGGTTTTTTCCTTGATACTGCCGTCGAGGCTTTTGTATTTCAGCGTGACGGAGATGAAGTTTCTAGCGTCGGCGGGAAATTTGAAATTTTGCTTCTCAAAAGGCGGCAAATTTTCCACGACGTTGCTGCTAGCCATGCTCGCGTTTACATCGCCCGAGGGCGCAAAAGGATTTTCTCTGCCAAAAGCCAACCCGCAGGCCAGCGCCAAAAGCCAAATTTTACCGATTTTCATAACTCCCCCGTTTTTTAAATTTTCCGACTAATCAGCCGCCGCTGCCCGGCTCAAGCTCTTTTAGCTCGAAATACGCCTTTTGCAGCTGGGCGTTTTGTTTTTTTAGCGTTTCGACGTCGCGTTCTAGCTGCGTTTTTTGCTCTTGCAAGCTTAGCATCACGTCTAGCGAGCGTTTGCCAAAGATTATGTTGCCCACGTAGATACCAAAACATATCACGCAAAACGCTATAAGCATAAATCTGAGAAAAAGCCTGAAATCAAAAGGCTTTTTCTCGACGTATTCGTCTAGGACTTCGCTCAAATTTGATTTCCCAAAAACTCGTCCGTCTCGCGCTCGATCTCAAGCAGGCGGTTGTATTTTGCGTTGCGTTCGCTTCTTGAGGTCGCGCCCGTTTTGATTTGGCCCGTATTCATCGCGACGGCGAAGTCCGCGATAAAGCTATCCTCGCTCTCGCCGCTTCTGTGGCTCATCACGCAGCGGTAGCCTTTGCGCTGAGCTAGGCGGATCGTCTGCATAGTTTGGCTGACGGTGCCGATTTGATTCGGTTTTATTAGGATTGCGTTGCCTACGCCTTTGGCGATGCCTTCGCGTAAAATTTTCTCGTTCGTTACAAATAGATCGTCGCCTACGAGCTGCACTTTAGAGCCAAGCTTACTCGTTAACTTCGCCCAGCCCGCCCAGTCGTCCTCGCTTAGGCCGTCTTCGATCGAAAATATCGGATACTTCTCGCAAAGTTGCGCGTATCTCTCGATCAGCTCTTCGCTTGAAAATTCCTTGCCTTCTAGTTTATATTTGCCGTTTTCGTATAGCTCGCTAGCAGCGACGTCAAGGGCTAGTTTTATCTGCTCGCCTGCTTTGTAGCCTGCTTTTTCGATAGCTTGCATAATTAGCTTGATCGGCTCTTCGTTATCGTTTAAATTCGGCGCAAATCCACCCTCGTCGCCCACTGCCGTACTGTGGCCGGCTGCGTTTAGAAGGCCTTTTAGCGTGTGGTAAATTTCGCTCGCTGCTCGCAGCGCGTCGCTAAATTTATCAAATCCAAACGGCATAATCATAAATTCTTGAAAATCCACGCTGTTATTCGCGTGCGCGCCGCCGTTGATGATATTAAACATCGGCACGGGTAGCACGCTAGCGTTCGCGCCGCCCAGGTAGCGATATAAAGGCACGTCAAGGCTTTTGGCAGCCGCGCGCGCTACCGCCATAGATACGCCAAGCACGGCGTTTGCGCCCAAATTTGAGTAGTTATCAGTGCCGTCGAGCTCGCGCATCTCATCATCAAGCGCCTTTTGATCGAACGCATCAAGCCCAATCACGGCCTCTGCGATCTGCGAATTTACGTTTTCAACAGCCTTTAGCACGCCCTTGCCGCAGTATCTATCGCCCCCGTCGCGAAGCTCTAGTGCCTCGCGTTTGCCCGTGCTTGCGCCGCTTGGGACTATCGCGCTTGCTACGGTGCCGTCGCTTAGAGCTACTGTCGCCTTTACGGTCGGGTTACCGCGGCTGTCTAGCACCTCTATCGCCGTTACGTCTTCTATAAATACCATTATTTTATTCCTCCGTATTTTCTTCCATGCTTTCGCCGTCTTCGTCTTTGCCGCCTGAGCTGCTTATTAGCTTATCTAGGCCGATCGAGCTTTTTATCGTCGCTACGATCTCGTCGGAGATCTCCGAGTGCTCTTTGAGATAGGCTTTTGCGTTTTCGCGGCCTTGTCCGATTTTAGCGGCTTTGTAGCTAAACCACGCGCCGCTTTTATCGATGATATCAAGCTTCACACCGTAGTCGATGATCTCGCCGTCGCGGCTGATGCCCTCGCCAAACATTATGTCGAATTCCGCCGTTTTAAACGGAGGCGCGACTTTGTTTTTCACGACTTTTACCTTCGTGCGGTTGCCGATAGGCTCTTCGTTTTGTTTTAGAGTAGCGATTTTTCGCACGTCTAGGCGCACTGAGGCGTAAAATTTAAGCGCGTTACCGCCCGTAGTGGTCTCAGGCGTGCCGTAGCCCATAGCGCCGATTTTCATACGAATTTGGTTGATAAAGATCACGGTCGTGTTCATCTTGTGCACGACACCCGCGAGCTTGCGTAGAGCTTGGCTCATTAGACGAGCTTGCAGACCTACGTGCTGATCGCCCATGTCGCCCTCGATCTCGCTCTTTGGCGTTAGCGCCGCGACGCTATCAACGACGATCAGCTCGACCGCTCCGCTTCTAGCGAGGTTTTCTACGATCTCAAGCGCTTGCTCGCCAAAGTCAGGCTGGCTGACGTAGAGATTTTCGGTATCTACGCCCAAATTTGCCGCGTATTTCACGTCTAGCGCGTGCTCGGCATCGATAAAGGCGCACGTGGCTCCCGCTTTTTGCGCTTCGGCGATGATGTGTAGCGTCAGAGTCGTTTTACCCGAGCTCTCAGGCCCGTAAACCTCGATAATACGGCCCTTTGGGATACCGCCGATACCAAGGGCTAGGTCAAGTCCTAGCGAACCCGTGGAGATACTATCTATGGCCTCGACCTGTTTGTCGCCCAGGCGGATTAGAGTACCCTTGCCAAATGCTTTATCTATCTGCTTTAAAGCCGCGTCTAAGGCCTTTTTCTTGTCCGAATCGTTTGTCGGCGGGACTATCTTCTTCTCTTCTTTTTCTTTTGCCATCGGCTTCCTTAAATTTAAAATAATCGGGCTGATTTTATCAAATTTGAGATGAATTTTTGATTATTCGTGCAAATTTGAAACGGGTCTGGGCGCGGTCAAATTTAGCCTAAATTTACGCCTTTTTTAAAACATAAAGCAGCTCGCTCACGTGCGTCGGACGGCTGGCTAGATTTCTACTACCGCGAAAGGCGTTGTATTTTTGTTCCAAAATTTGCACTTCGCCGAGCCTCGCTAAATTTTGGCTAAATTCCTCGCGCGCAATGAAGCCCTCGGAGTTAAACGAGATGAGCACGAATTTAGCTTTTAGCTTTGAGATTAGCTCGAAAAACGCCGGCGCAGCGGCTGATTTTTGATTAAAAACCGAGCGGTTCCAGCCCCTAGCGATACCCGAAACCCGCGAGATTTCGCTCGGACGCTCGTAGCTAGCGATCAAATTTAGCATAAAGTAGTTCGAGCCGTAGGGGTGCTGATTATACGGCGGATCAAGATAGACTAGATCAAGCGGCGGAAGCTCGGCGGCAAGCCCCTCGGCCTCTCGTCTTTGCACGTCAAATTCGACGTTAAAATTTGAAAAAACGGGCTTAAGCAAACTAATATCGGCCGTGATGCGAGATAGTGCGTGTTTGCCGCGTCCGCCAAACTGCCCCAGGCCGTCTTTGTTTTTATGAAAGCCCTTAAAAATGCCACTGGTGTTGGCGTGCACGCTAGCTGAATACAATAGCGGCGCGATGAAAAAAACGCATAGCTCCTGCGGCACGAGCGCATCGATCATCTGGCGCGCGGTATCGATGTAGGCGGCGTTTTTCTTCGTGTAAAAGACGCGGTCCCTCGCTGAGATATTTGCCTCGTCTTTTGGTGCGTAAAGCTCGCAGATAAAGCCTTCCTGCAAATTTGAGCCGATTTGGCGAGTTAGTTTTTCATGCCAAAAATCAAGCTCTTTTTTAAATTTCGCGTCCGCGTTTGCGAGGTAGCACTCGTTTGTTACGCGACTATAAAGCTCCAGGTCGTTTGCGACGATGAAATTCGCGTGGGATTTTAAAAACCGCGACACGATGCCGCTGCCGCTAAAAAGGTCGCAGCAGCTTAGTTTTTCTTTGCCAAGCGCGTGTTTTGCGATATTTACGCCTTGTTCGATAAAGCCTAAAAGCGAGCGTTTGTTGCCTAGATAAGTTAAAATTTGCTCTTTTAAATACGCCTGATTTTCCATATTTTTCTTTATAAATTCCGCATTTTTATGGCGATTGTAGCAAAAATTTACTATAATTTCGCAATTTAGCCGCGCGCGAAATTTAAAGCG
>CAURRL010000046.1:0-7498 GCA_963526895.1 uncultured Campylobacter sp.
GCGTATCAGGAGGTTAGCTCGCAAGGCACGGGCTCTACGGCGTTTATATTCGGTATGATTTTCGTATTTTTGATCCTAGCGGCGCAGTATGAGCGCTGGCTCATCCCGCTAGCCGTCATCACGGCCGTTCCATTCGCGGTTTTCGGTTCGCTGCTCGCCGTTTGGGCTAGAGGGCTAACAAACGACATTTACTTCCAGATTGGACTACTGCTTCTCATCGGTCTATCGGCTAAAAACGCGATCCTTATCGTCGAATTTGCGATGCAAGAAAGACTAGCCGGCAAGAGCGTATTTGACGCTGCCGTTAATGCGGCAAGGCTTCGCTTCCGCCCGATCGTCATGACTTCGCTCGCGTTTACCCTGGGCGTTTTCCCGATGGTTATCAGTACGGGCGCTGGCGCTGCCTCTCGTCACTCGCTAGGCACGGGCGTGATCGGCGGCATGATAGCGGCCACCACGATAGCGATATTTTTCATACCGATGTTTTACTATCTGCTAGAAAAGCTAAACAACAAAGTCTGGGACAAAAAACCAAGCGGGGCACAGGAGATCAAAAATGTATAAAATTTTAACTTTAGCCGCGGCGCTATTTTTAGCCGGCTGCTCGTTTCGACCCGAGATCCCCGAGGTCGATACGAAATTTGAATCCACGTATAAATTTGAAACTAGCGACATCAAAGACGAGTGGTGGAAGGAGTTTGGCGACGAAAATCTAAACGCCCTCGTAGCTAGCGCGCTAGAGAAAAACACCGACCTTCGCACGGCTTATTTAAATTTACAAAAAGCCGCCGCAAGCCTAGGCGTCTCGGAGGCCGATCTTTTTCCTAGCGTAAATTTAAACGTCGGCTACACAAAAGCAAAAAGCAGCGGCGAAACCTACACCAAACAGCCTCAAACGCGCTACCGAAACTCTGAGGTAAATTTAGGCCTTAGCTACGAGATAGACCTGTGGGGCAAGGTGAGAAACAGCATCGAGTCGGCTAAAGCCAGCCTAAATGCGACCAAGCTCGACTATGCCACCGCGCGTCTTAGCATAAGCTCTAGCGTGGCTAAAAGCTACTTCGCGCTCGTGGCTCTAAATATGCGCGAAGCCGTACTAAAAGACACGCTAAAAACCTACGAGGAGACGCTAGCGCTTCGCAAAACGCAGCTTGATCTAGGCGGCATAAACGAGACGACCTATCTACAAAGCAAAGCCGCCGTGCAGAGCGCAAAAGTAAGCCTACTAGAGGTGCAAACCTCGCTATCTCAGGCTCTAACGTCCGTAGCGGTGCTAACAGGCAAATCAAATGACGAGATCCTAAACGGAGCCGTGCAGAGCGCTAAAATGCTGCCTAAAGAGCCCGAAGTGAGTGCTGGCGTGAGCGCGGACATACTGCTGCACAGGAGCGACGTAGCTAAAGCCTACGCCGATCTAAACGCCACCAACGCGCTAATCGGCGTCGCAAAGGCCGATTATCTGCCGTCCATCTCGTTAACGGGGCTTTTTGGATTTTCTAGCGTGGATTTTGAAAATATATTTGTCGGCAACGCAAACACGTGGAGCATAGGCGGATCTTTGGTGCAGAAAATTTTTGACTACGGCAGAACCAAAAACAACGTCCGCATAGCAGAAACTAACGAGCAAATCGCGGCCATAGCCTATGAAGCTGCGATCAAAAAGGCTCTTGGCGAGGTTAGAGACGCGCTAAACAACCGTAAAAACGCCAAACTAACGCTAAATCAAGTCAAAGAGCTCCTGCGCTCGCAAGAAAAAATCTATAAGCTAGCCAAGGATCAGTTTGAAGAAGGCTACACGGGGCACCTGGAACTACTCGACGCACAGCGCAACCTACTCTCCGTTAGACTCCAAGACATCGCGGCAAATTTAAGCCTCATCAACTCGGTCGTGGACGTTTATAAGGCGTTTGGCGGCGGATTTAGGGCCGAATAATTTTACTCTTTGGCGGAGCTTTCCGCCTTTTTCTTTTTGAATTTCCTTTTGCTTTTCGGTTTTAAATTTGACGCAACATCGTCTGTAGATTTTAAATATTTCGCTCGTTTTATTACCCGCAGCTTATCTTGTTTTATAACCTTCAAATTTCAAAATTTAGCGCTTGCTTTTGCTATTAGCTCGCGATCTTAGATTAATTTTCGTTGCAACTCTTGGATAAATTTGCATTAGAAAACGTAAATTTGTTTCAAATTTGAGCTATAGACAAAGCCGTCAAATTTACATCGCTTTTTCCAGAGTTTGTATTTTGCCAAATTTGCAAATTTACCGCTTCAAATTTAGCTCGGCCATACGGTTTTGGCAAGTGGCGCTATGAATCATATTGCCGCAAATTTACGTTTTAAACTTTTAAATTTGCAACCCAGAAATTAGCGAAATTTGGAAAGAAACGACAACGCCGCCCTAGATTTCGTTAAATTTTACTCTTTACCCGTCAAAATTTGCACGATAGTTTCAGGTAAGATTTCATGCTCTATCGCGTGGATTTTTGCTTCAAATTCCTCAAGGCTCATCCTCGCGCTCTTTTCAAACGCGCGCTGAGCGATGATTTTACCGCCGTCTAGCTCCTCGCTAACCCAGTGTACGCTCACGCCGCCCACCTTCATATCGCTATCAAAGCTCTCTTTTATCGCGTGCGCGCCCTTAAAAAGCGGTAGCAGCGACGGGTGCAAATTTATCGCGCGAACTTGGCTTGTAAAAACGGGCGTGAGGATGCGCATAAAGCCCGCAAGCACGGTTAAATCGACGTTTGCTCGCTTGATTTCCTCTACGACCGCGGCGTCAAATTCCTCTCTCGAGGTAAAATTAACGTGCTCGATGACAACGCTTTTTAGGCCGTATTTTGCGGCTTTTTCGATGCCGCCAGCGTTAGCTTTATTTGTTAGCGTTAGCGCGACTTCGATCCTGGTTTCGCCAAAAACTTTGCCGTGCAGCCTCTCTAAAATCGCCTCTAAATTCGAGCCGCTACCGCTAAATAAAACCGCTATTTTTTTCGTAAGCATTTGAGTCCTTTGATGACGTCCGCGGCCGTGAGCGCGTAGTCGTTGATTTTGATTTTGCGAGCGGCTAACGCATGAGCTAGCGTACCCGAGATCGCGGCGCTTAGCGGGCTATAACCCTGCGCGAGTAGCCCCGCGACGATACCGCTTAGCGCGTCTCCGCTGCCGCCTTTTGCGAGCGCGGCGCTACCCTGCGTCATGACGTAGAGCTCGCCGCCCTGCGCGATTAGTGTATTTGTGCCCTTTAACACAAGCACGCATTTAAAATTTTGGCTAAAAATTTGAGCGAGTTTGAAGCGATTTTTTTGCACTTCATGAGCGTCAAATTTGCCTAGATTTGCAAGCTCCAGTAGACTTGCAAACTCTTTTGGATGCGGCGTTATCACGACTTTTTCGTTGTTTAAAAGCTCAAGCGTGCGCGGCTCGTAGCAAAGATCAGCGTCAATAACGAGCGCGTCTTTTGTTTTTAGCTCGCTAAAAAGCTCGTTTTTTTGCGCCTCATTAAGCTCGCCAAGCCCCATGCCGACGGCTCCTACTTGCATTTTGGGCATTATGCGCGCACTTTGCATCAAAACGGGCTCGAGGTCTAAATTTTCGCCCACGACGCTAACGAGCCCCGCACCGATAGTTAGTGCGGCAAGTCCCGCTATACGCGCCGCGCCGCCCTTTTCGCCGCTAACGACAAACACGTGGCCAAAGTCGCCCTTGTTAGCGTTTTGCTTTACGCGAAACGGTAAATTTAAATCGCTCTTGCCAAGCTTATAAAAGCTCGTCTGCGTCTCGTAAAGCTCGCGCGAAAGACCTAAATTTGCGACTTTTACGCGCCCGACGAAATCCTTTGCAAAATCGCTATAAAGCGCGAGTTTTAGCGCGCCCATCGTCACGGTCGTATCGGCCTTAAAGACCGCGCCTTGCGGCACGCCGTTTTTATCAAGCCCGCTTGGGATGTCGCAGGCGAGCTTGTAGCCGGGTTTTGCGTTTAGTAGATTTATCAAATTTATCGTTCGCTCGTCTAGCTCGCGGCTAAGTCCGGTTCCGAAAATCCCGTCGATAATACAGTCAAATTCGCCGCTTTTCGTCAAATTTGAGATCAAATTTACGCCGCATTTTAGCGCTCTGGTTAGCTCGGTTTTTGAGATTTCGTTTTGTTTGTCACCGGCTAAAAATGCAAAACAATCAAATTTGTCTTGCAAAAGCCGAAGTGCAGCAAGCACGTCTGCGCCGTTATTTCCGCTGCCGACGACGCCTAAAATTTTACGTCGTTTTTTTGAGGATTTTTTAAACCTGGTTCGCACGGCATTAGCTAACGCGTTAGCCGCGTTTTGCATCAACACTTCAGTGCTAAGCCCAAACTCGCTCACGGCTCTAGCGTCAAGCTCCGCCGTATCCCAAAATAGCTTTTTCATGCACCCTCCTGCTTCACTCGGTAGCTCAAAGCCTCCAAAATATGGGGCTTTTTGATGATGCGCGAGCCCTCGATGTCAGCGATCGTGCGAGCGACTTTTAGGGTTTTATTGATAGCGCGGCGACTGAGCGAAAACCTCTGCGTTGCATTATCTAGCACGCCGCTCGCCTCGTCGTCGCAAATGCAAAATTTAACTATCTCTTCGTCGCCAAGCTTGCCGTTTAGCTCGCTTTGAGAGCGCGAGATTTGCGCCTCAAAGACGCGCAGCACGGTCTGCCACATCGCTTCGCTCGTGACGTCGCTTTTGTCGCTTGCGGCCACCTCGTCCATCTGCACGTGAAGGTCGATGCGGTCTAGTACGGGTGCCGAGATGCGCGATTTATAGCGCTTGATCTCGAGCTCCGAGCATTTGCACTCTAGATTTTTTGAGAGTAGATTACCGCAAGGGCACGGGTTCATCGCGGCTACGAACATAAATTTGGTCTCATAGGTGACTTTTTAGTTTACGCGCGAAATATTGATTTTATAGTCCTCCAGCGGCTCGCGCAGGCTCTCTAAAATTTGCGGCGCAAAGTGCGGAAGCTCGTCGAAAAAAAGTATCCCGCCGTTAGCTAGCCCGACCTCGCCGATCCTAGCCGAGCTCGATCCGCCGCCAAATATCGAGCTGCGCGTGCTCGTGTGATGAGGCGAACGAAAGGCGCGAAGCACGGAAAATTCGCTCTCCTGCTGATTTAGCGAGCTATAAGCGCAGCTGAGTAAAATCTCATCCAAACTTTGCGGCGGCAAAATGTATCGCAGTCGCTTAGCACTCATACTCTTGCCGCACCCGGGACTTCCTTCAAAGATAATATTGTGCATACCGCAAGCGGCCACCAGGCAGGCTCTTTTTGCCCTACTTTGGCCTTTGACATCGCTAAAATTTAGCTCGAAATTTTGATTTTTTACGAAGCTTTTTTCGCCGATTTTGATCAAATTTGAAAAAAGCGGATGAACAGTGCCGACTCTGCACGAAGCAGCAAATTCGGGCTCTAGGAAAAATTTGATCGCCTCGGCCAAATTTGAAACGGCGTAAATTTCTAAATTCGGTATCGCGCCCGCTTTTTGAGCTATCTCTTGCGGGATCAGCACGCGAGAACCCGGCGCCTTAGCGCTCAAAAAAAGCAGGATAGAAAAAAGGCTCGCCGTACTTTTGACGCCGCCGTCTAGCCCCAACTCGCCGAACGCAAAAATCGGCTCAAAATCGCGCTCTTTTTGCAAAGCGATTAAAAGCGCGATGGGTAGGTCGAAGTGGCTACCGGATTTTGGCATATCGGACGGGGATAAATTTATGATGATTTTTTGCGCAGGGAAGGAGAAATTTAACGATAAAAGCGCTGATTTTACGCGCTCGGCACTCTCTTTTATCGAGGCTCCCGCAAGACCCACGATATTAAGTGCGGGCAAACCGCGGTTAAAGCTGGACTCGACGTCCACAAGCCGTAATTCGTCATTATAAGTGGCGCATTTTAGGGCTTTCATGCGTTTTTTTGCTTTTTATACTCTTTGTCAAATTTTTTGCGTTTGTTGTAGCCGATGCGCTCGATAAAAAGGTGTCCGTCGAGATGATCCATCTCATGCTGGATCGCGACCGACAAAAGCCCGTCCGCCTCGAGCTCTTTACGCTCGCCGAAGCGGTCTTGATATTCTAGCGTTATGTACTCGGCTCTTTTTACGTCTTCGTAATATCCAGGTACGCTCAGGCAGCCTTCTTGATAGATTATCTCGCCCTCTTTGCGTAAAATTTTGGGATTTATGATTTCTAGCAAATCCTCTTTGCGCTGCTCTTTGCTCTCTTCGTCGACTAAATTTATGATCAAAATTCGCTTGGCCTCGCCCGTCTGTATAGCGGCTAGTCCGATGCCGTTTTTAGCGATCATGGTCTCATACATATCGTCTAAAAATTTGTGCAACGCTTCGTCAAATTCTTTAACCTCGAGCGATTTGACGAATAGTTTTTTGTTCGGATAGGTTAGGATTTCTAGTATCATTTAGCCGCTTTCTCGTCCAAGATCTCGTAGCGTTTGCCGTCTCTGCCAGTTTTGGCGAGAGTATCTAGCGCCGCAGCTAGCAGCTCGGCGACGGTTTTATCGGTTCTTAGGTTGCAAGCCACGACCTCCATATCAAACTCAAATTTCTCGCCCTTTAGTATAAACGAAGTCTCGTAAAACATCTCTGTGATACGCTCGCAGGCTTTTTGCGCGCCAACCATATCTGTGTGCCGCATCAGCATAGCAAAGCACCCGTCACCGTAGTGCGCCAGAATATCGCTTCGTTTTGATGTTCGTAGCAACATCCTAGAAATATTTTTTAACAGCGCCATCCTGCTTTTTAAGCCGATATCTTTTAGACTTTCATCTTTGGTCTTTATGAGCAGGATAGATGATTCGTAGCCGTATTTTTTGATATATCCGACTTCGCTTTCGAGCGTTTTTAGGAAAAATTTTCTATTATAGATGTCAAATTTAGGATCATAGATAGACTGCTCCTCTACGACCTTAAAGACTCTACTGACCTCTTCATAGCTAGTTTTTATCACTTCGATATGCTTACCCATCAGCGAATTTAGTCTATTTAGGTCTTCGTTAAATTCGTTAAACATATTTTGCAAGCTTAGCAGGCTGATGTTTGGCTCAAGGATGCTCGAGCGTTTTTTTATTATGGTTCTTAAGATAGTCAAATTTTTATAAATGAGTCCCACGGCTTGCAACATGCTTTTTATCTGCATAAAGCTATTTTTGACCTCGCGCTCGATGTTTATTTGTCTATCGTCCTCGAGTTTGCCGATCTCATCTTCGATCTTTATGATTTCGCCGACTTTTTTCTTAAAATCATCAGACTGCTTTTCGAGCATTTTTTCAAAAAAAACGGTGTAGTTTTTCGGGATCGAGGGGATATTTTCCTCGGTAAGTTCTTTTATAATCGCCTCGGAAAAACCGTAGATATTAAACTCGTCCTTTTTGGCTGTTGCGCCTACTTTTTGAGTAGGCGCGCTATTTGCCGCTACGTTTTCGCTTTTTTTGTTGTCTAACTTTATCAAATTTTACTCTTTACTTAAAGCTTTTC
>CAURRL010000047.1:0-7495 GCA_963526895.1 uncultured Campylobacter sp.
CCACTTAGAAGTCAAAATTCTGGTTATTTGTCCAATATACTCATTATATTCGCCCGTCATTTGCGACTTTGGAGTTTTGGCAACCTGATCTAGAGTGAGTGCGTTTATTACGTCGCTAGCCTTTTTTTGCTGGGTCGTTATCTGAACCTTTTCAGGTTTTTTACGACTTTGCTCTTTTGGTTGTTCTTTTTTCTTAGTGACCCTATCTTCTTTTAGCTTAGAAGTATCGATACTGCCGAATAAATCCTTTAAATTTGGCTCTTCAACCTTTTTTTCTTCAGGCTCTGGCGGTGCGGGATCTGGTTCAGGCGGCTTGTTTGTGGTATCCGGTTTTGGCTCTTCTTTTTTAACCTCTTCCTCTTTTTTTACAGGCTGGGGTTTTTCTTCTTTTACAACCTCTTTTTTAGGCTCAGGCGCTTTTACGGTGATGTCAGGCTCGCGCTCAACTATCATAATATCCATAAAAGCATCTTTAGTATCGGTGTATTTTTTCGGCTCTTCCTTAAAATAGGTAAGCTTAATAAAAATACCGCTTATGATGCAAAGGTAAAGAAAAGCCGATAGTAAGAAGTAGCCGGAAGTGTTAAATTTGAGATCAAATTTATCCATTAGTCTGAAGCGCTACCTTTGTAAAGCCTGCGTTTTTCACGCTCTTTAAAACAAACATCACATCGTCGTATATGAGGCTTTTGTCAGCCTTGATATAAACCGGCGAGTTTTTATCATATTTTGCTCCGATAAGCACTATATTGTCAGGAAGTTCGCGCAAATTCATGGTATTTTGATCTATTCTAACCTTTTTTGTGGCATCAACGATAACAGTCAAATCTTTTTTTTGAGCCGAGGATGTTTTAGTTTTTGAGCCGTCCGGTAGCAAAATTTGCTCCTCGTAAACGATAGTTGGCGTCGTAACCATAAGGATCGCCAGCAAAACAAGCATGATATCCACAAGCGGAGTTATGTTTAGCTCCGGAGTTTCGTCGAGATTTATCATTGATCTTCTTTAAGCGTTACGAGGATATCGACTTCGCGCCTGATGACGCCCATAAGCTCATAAGCTTTTCGTTTGATAAGCAAGCTAAAGGTATAAGCTGGAATCGCTACGAATATACCTGCTCCGGTAGCCACGAGAGCTTCACTAATAGCTGGAGCAATAACTCCTAACGACGAATTTCCTCCGCCTTGACCAAGCTGAGAAAATGTCTCCAAGATGGAAACAACCGTACCAAAAAGTCCAATAAAAGGCGAAGTGGAAGCGATAATGCTAAGCCAAGTGATGCCACTAGTAGCATTCCTCTCTGAAATACTAACGGCGACCGAAAGTTTTTCTTTAGATACGGAGCCACTTACAAATCTTTTTAAAACGGAGTCGTTTAGAGTATGTTTAGTGCCGCCCATTAACAGCGACTCAAGCGCATTTTGCTCTTTTTTTTGCCAAGAGCTAAGCCCCGCCATACGAGATAAAAGTATGGTAAGGCTTATTATGAAATAAAAAGAGAGCCAACTAAGTACGAATATAGTAATAAAACTACTTCTTGATAAGTAGTTCAAAAAAATATCAAGCCCAGCCACTATCTTGTCCGAGCCATACTATCTAGTTTTGCTACGGCAGCAGCCATAGCGTTGTTCTCGCTACTCATGCTAGCGATCAAATCCTTTGCTTTTTGCAATGAATTTGCTATCTCGCTCTCGGAATTTCCAGACACATGAACGGCACCGTCGGCAAGGATCGTGGCCTTACCTTCGTTTATCTCGGCATATCCCCAGTTTATCGCGACGGCATCATGGCTTTTATCTTCGCTCTCGATGTCTATAACGCCGGCTTTCAAAAGCGAAATAAGCGAAGCGTGTCCGGGTAAAACCCCGAACTCACCCTCGCTACCAGGCAAAACTACGCTTTTGATATCGTTTGAAAACACTAAACCCTCAGGTGTAACGATTTCTAAATGTAATTTATTCATTACTTTTTCCTTTAAATTTAGGCTTTAAGTTTTTCAGCTTTTGCTATCGCCTCGTCGATGTTTCCTACCATATAAAATGCGTTTTCCGGCAAATCATCATATTTGCCTTCCAAAATTCCCTTAAAGCCGGCAATATTCTCTTCAAGACTTACGTATTTACCAGGGCTTCCAGTAAACACCTCGGCAACGAAGAACGGCTGAGATAAAAATCTCTCGATCTTTCTAGCGCGGTCGACGGTAACTTTATCTTCTTCGCTAAGCTCGTCCATACCAAGGATCGCGATGATGTCTTGAAGGTCTTTATATTTTTGCAAAACCGCCTGCACGCCGCGAGCTACTTTATAGTGCTCACCGCCCAAAATTTGAGGATCGAGCATTCTTGATGTCGAATCAAGCGGGTCAACCGCAGGATAAATTCCCTTTTCTGCGATAGCTCTGTTTAGAACGGTAGTCGCGTCAAGGTGCGCGAAAACGGTCGCAGGAGCCGGGTCGGTAAGGTCGTCCGCAGGGACGTAAACGGCTTGAACCGAAGTAATCGAACCTTTTTTAGTTGATGTAATTCTCTCCTGGAATTTACCCATTTCGCTCGCCAAAGTCGGCTGATAACCAACGGCAGACGGGATACGTCCAAGAAGCGCCGACATCTCTGCACCCGACTGAGAGAAACGGAAGATGTTGTCGATAAACATCAAAACGTCAAGTCCCATCTCATCACGGAAATACTCAGCCATCGTTAGACCTGTTAGAGCAATACGGTTTCTTGCTCCCGGTGGCTCGTTCATCTGGCCGTAGCACAAGGCGACTTTGTCCAAAACGTTACTTTCTTTCATCTCGTGATAAAGATCGTTTCCTTCACGAGTTCTCTCGCCAACACCCGCAAATACAGAGTAACCGCTGTGTTTAAATGCAACGTTATGAATCAGCTCCATGATAATAACCGTTTTGCCAACGCCGGCACCGCCGAATAGTCCGACCTTACCACCCTTTGCGTAAGGAGCCAAAAGGTCAACTACCTTTATGCCTGTTTCAAAAATTTCACTCTTTGTGCTTTGCTCTTCAAATGGCGGAGGATCGCGGTGAATAGACCATTTTTTGTCAAATTCTACACCTTCGCCTTCGTCGATTAGATCGCCGACGACGTTGAAAATTCTGCCCAAAACTTTTTCGCCAACCGGAACGCTAATAGGCGCGCCAAGAGCCGTAGCCTCAAGGCCTCTAGTTAAACCTTCACTCATATCCATGGCGATCGTCCTTACGCGGTTATCGCCAAGGTGTGCGGCAACCTCTAGCACAAGTCTATTTTGCTTGCCCTCAACCTCGAAATTTACTTCGACGGCTTCGTTGATCTTGGGTAAATAATCCGTGAAATCGACGTCAACTACCGGACCCATTACCTGAGAAATGATACCTTTCATCCATACTCCTTAATTATTTCATTGATTCGACGCCACTGATGATCTCGATAAGCTCAGTGGTGATAGACTCTTGGCGAGCCTTATTATACGATAGTTTTAGCTGTGCGACGCGCTCTTTGGCGTTATTAGTCGCATTATCCATCGCCTGCATTCTAGCGCTGTGCTCTGCCGCAAGGCTATCAACTAAAGCATAATACATACTATACTCGAAATACTTCGTAAGTAGTTCGTTTAAAATTTTTCCGTCATCGCTTGGTTCAAATTCCATCAAAGAATTCGTCTCTACTTCGACTAGTTTTGGCGGCTCGACCGGCACGATATCGTTTATGCGAATTTGTTGAGAGATCATATTATTGTAGCCGTTGTGCACCAAAATAACCTTATCCGTCGCACCGCTTATAAAATCATCTATCGCGTCTTTTATGATATTTTGAGCTTTCTCATAGGTCGGAGACGAGCTCACGCCGACGTATTTTTCAAGCAAATTTATACCCTGGAAGCTAAAAAATTCTATACCTTTTTTACCTACCGCGCGGAGTCTTATCTTTACTTTTTTCGCCTTAAATTCGTTAATCATATTTCTAACGGTTTTAATAGTCTGAATATTAAAACCGCCGCAAAGACCCTTGTCTGCGGTGACGAATATAATATCAACCTTCTCGATATTCTCCTTAACGTCGAAAAATTTGCTCTCGGCATTTACGGAGCGATATTGGTTGATTTTATAGGCGATTTCAGATAAAACTTCATTGATCTTGAGCGCATAAACCCTGGAGTGACGCGCCGCTTCTTCAGCCTTGCGAAGTTTGGCTGTAGATACCAGCTTCATCGCGCGCGTCGTCTTTTGGGTGTTTTGGACGCTCTTGATCTTTCGTTTTATATCTTTTAAATTTGACATATTCTAGCCTTAGTTAGCGGCAAACGTCGCTTTAAAGTCTTTTAGCGCCTTATGCAAAAGCTCCTCGATTTCTTTATCAAGTGCTTTTTTGGTTCGAATTTGCTCGAAAATTTCAGGATACTTCGCCTCTATATAAGGATAAAGCTCGGCTTCAAATTTTGTAACCGCTACAGTCGGGATATCGTCTAGGTAGCCTTTCGTACCGGCGAAGATAATAACGACTTGCTTTTCAACGGCTAGCGGGCTATAAGGAGGCTGTTTTAGTACCTCGACCATCCTTTGACCGCGCTCGAGCTGTTTTCTAGAGCTTTCGTCTAGGTCACTCGCAAACTGTGCAAACGCTTGAAGCTCGCGGTATTGCGCAAGGTCAAGTCTCAATGTTCCAGAAACTTGTTTTGTTGCCTTTATCTGAGCTGCGCCGCCGACTCGAGAAACCGAAAGACCGACGTTGATCGCAGGGCGGATACCTGAGTTAAATAAGTCAGACTCAAGGAAAATTTGACCGTCGGTGATAGAAATAACGTTTGTCGGAATATACGCAGAAACGTCGCCCGCTTGCGTCTCAATAATAGGAAGCGCTGTTAGGGAGCCTGCACCTAGCTTGTCGTTTAGCTTAGATGCGCGCTCTAGCAAACGAGAGTGCAAATAGAAAACGTCGCCAGGATACGCTTCGCGGCCCGGTGGTCTGCGAAGAATCAAGCTCATTTCGCGGTATGCGACGGCGTGTTTTGAAAGGTCATCATAGATGATTAGAGCGTGGCGAGAGTTGTCTCTAAAATATTCGCCCATTGTTACGCCCGCATATGGGGCTAGGTACTGAAGCGCGGCAGCGTCGGAAGCGCCTGCATTTACGACGATGGTATATTCCATAGCGCCGTACTCTTCAAGCTTTTTAACGACTTGAGCGACAGTTGATTGTTTTTGTCCGATCGCGACATAGATACAAATAACGTCTTGACCTTTTTGATTGATGATAGTATCTATCGCGACGGTAGTTTTACCGGTTTGGCGGTCGCCAATGATGAGCTCGCGTTGTCCGCGACCGATCGGTACTAGCGCGTCGATAGCCTTAATACCTGTTTGAAGCGGTTCGTGAACGCTCTTTCTAGCCATGATGCCTTTTGCTTTTTCCTCGACGAATCTAGTCTCGCTAGCTTCGATCGGACCCTTAGCATCTATCGGCTCGCCAAGCGAGTTTACGACGCGACCTATCAAAGCATCGCCTACAGGAATGCGCAAAAGTTTAGCTAGGCGTTTTACACTCGAACCCTCTTTAATACCGTCCGTTTTACCCAAGATAACGATACCGACGCTACTTTCCTCAAGGTTTAGAGCCATGCCTTTTTCGCCGTTCTCAAACTCGACCATCTCGCCAGCCATAACGTTTTTTAGGCCGTAAACGTTAGCAACGCCGTCGGCTACGGATATAACTTTGCCTGTCTCGTTTACATCGACGTTAAGGCTGAAATTTTCAATCCTTTCCTTGATGATGGCGCTGATTTCATCTGCTTTTATTTTTGCACTCACGCTTTTTCTCCTTTATATTGCTTTTAATATGTATTCGCTCATTTGGGCTTTTAGCCTATCTACCGAAAAGCTAGCCTCCACGCCCAAATCGTCTAGTTCGATCTTGATACCGTTGTAATCGCTTTTTACCGGCTCTAAAATGATTTTTGCGTTAAATCTCTTAGAAAAGCTGCTTTCAAGCTCTGAAATTTGAGCCTGGCTGATCTGCGAGCCGCCGTAAATTTTGCCGTAAAAAACATTATCCATTTTTGACTTTTGCGCTAAAAGCTCCGAAACGATATTAGGCAAAATATCAAGTCTTTTATTTTCGCCGAGTAGTTTTATGAAATTTACAAATTTCTGGTCCGCCTCACCGACTAAAGATAGGACAAAATCCGCTTTTTGGCTATTTTTTAAATTTGGCGAAACGATGATGTTTTGAAATTTTTCGTTTGCAAATGCGTTTGCGATCTCTTGTAGCTTAGCGGTAAAGCTATTAAACTCATCTTTGCTAAGGTCGCTAACTAGGGCTTTTACGTATTTTTTTGCGATAAGTTCTTTCATCAGCCGACCCTTTTAAGCATGATATTAATAAGCTCGCTTTGATCCATTTTCACGCTGTCGCTTGCAAAAATTTCATTTAAAATTTCGCCTACGACGGACTTAACCATGCGTCTTTTTTCAAATTCTTTTTGATCTTGGAAGCTTTTTTCCAAATTTGCGACCTCTTGTCTGGTCTCTTCCTTGATACGCTCAGAGATCAAAACAGCCTCTTTTCTAGCTGTTTCTACTAGACTGGCTGCATTTGCTTTAGCCTCTTCTACGCGCCTTATAGCGTCGTCTTTTTTGGCTTTTGAGTCTTTTAGTTTTTGCTCGATATTATCAAGTCTTGCCGCGATACCGGCGATTCTTCCCTTATAGGCGTTTTTAATAGGGTTTGCTATAAAATAATACAAAATCGCGGCAAAAACGATAAAGTTTATCGTCCTAGGTACGATGTCGTATCCACCGTCCGCCATCAAAACAAAAGGACATAATAAAAGTAAAATTTTGCTTTTCATATTAAATCCTTGCGAGTTTTGCTTTTAAAGCAGCTTGAAGTTCAGGCAATTTTTGCTGCAAATCAGCTCTAAAATCGCTCTTTTGAGAGTTTAAATTTTGGATAAAAGCATCGTAATCAGCCTCCAAAACCCCGCGTTTTTCGCTCACTATCTTAGCGGCCGCGTCTTTTGCAGCGTTGATAGCCTCCTGCTTGATCTTACCGGCTTCGCTTCTTGCGGCGGCTATGAGCTGCTCTATCTGTGCTTCGTACACGCCAAGATCGCTCGTATTTTTGCTAGCGCTCTCTTCGTCGTTTTTTATCGCATCGTTCCTAGCGTCTATAAATTTAAGTAGAGGCTTGTAAAGGATGGAATTTAAAACGGCGATAAGCCCTAGAAAAATAACTGCCGTCAGGACGACTAACGGCAAATTAATTTCCAACATCAAATCTCCTTAAAGTTTAATATTTTCTTAAGCATAATAAAACCGTGCTTATTTTACAAAAAAAAAGGATAAAACAAGCTAAATTTAAAGAAATATTTTATTTTATCTTGTTTATTAGCCTATCGATATCAGCTATGTCATCAAATTCGATAGTGATTTTTTTGCCTTTTATCTTAATCGGTACGTCAAATTTAGAAAAAACCTCTTTTAAATTTGCAAGTCTTTCAAGG
>CAURRL010000048.1:0-7475 GCA_963526895.1 uncultured Campylobacter sp.
TGTACGCTAGCTTTTACGACGACGAAACCACGGCAAAAAGACTTATAGATATGGGAGCAAACGCTCATGCGCAAGATAACTACAAACTCTCGCCCCTAGCCTACGCCATAGAAAATAACTCCACAAAGACCGCTAAGCTCTTGCTTGATAGCGGGGTTAAATTTGATGAAGTAAAGGCGGTGCAGTGGTATAGAAAAACTCCTTTTTACTACAACATCGAAAAACTTATCATAGATGGAGACGACGTAAAGGTAGTATTTCGAGATAATTACCAAGTCAATAAAGAATCCAAAGACGTAAACGATCCGATAGGATATATAGTAACCCATAACTACGTAGAGATGACCGAACTTGCTCTTGCTAGCGGATATAGGCCAAAACTAGACGATCATCCAGATACGTTTTTTCATGGACTAAGAGACGATTCTAATTTTATGCGATCTTTATATATCTTGCTAGATACTATCCCAAACTACGAACCCATGCTAGAGCTTCTTTTAAAGTACGATGTCGTGGGGCAACCTACGAAAGAGGAGCTAAAGAAGGCGTATGATGAGTGCTATAAAAAGCGCAAGGGATGGATTGATTATAAAGAAAACTATATCTATAAAATGAACCAAGGCAGAGACGAAGAGGCCGAGGAAAAGATACAAAGAACCAATAATAAATACAAATATGCTCCTTATTCGCTACTGTATGAAGACGGTCTTTTACAATACAAACCAAAGCCGATAGACCCGAAAAAGATAGAAGAATTTGACAAAGAAATAAATTTCTATAATCCGCATTGCCCTGATCAAAATGCTACGTTTAAAGACATTAGAGCTTTTATCAAATGGGCAAACGAAATGGAAAAACGAGACGGGATCAAGAGTGCTATAGGTAGAGCCGAAAAAGGCATGGCTCAGGTGATTTACGTAGATAGCAACTCTAGTAAATCAAACTCAAACTCAAATTTACAAAGCAAATAGATAAAAGGAGATAAAATGTCAGCGAAAATTTGAGTTAAATTTGAGAGAATTTAACTCAAATTTGGTTTGGCGAGAGGTAAATTTGGCTTCAATTTTAACAGTCCTTAGTCAAATCTAAAGCCAAATTTTACTCGTCGCCCGGGCAGCAAATCAAATTTACCGCCAAGGCTTAAATTTTACTTTGCCGAGGCGGGATTATTCACGCTTATCACGACGTTTTTCTCATCCAGATAGAGCTTCGCCGCGTCTTTTACGTCCTGCTCGGTGAGCGCATTCACCGCCTTTTCGTACTCGTCCAGGCTCAAAACCTCATCGCCAAAAACCAGCTCGCGCATGACCGCGCGCGTCCAAAACTCGCCCTGAACGTAGGATTGGCGCATTTTTACGAGTGCTGATTTTTTGAAATTTTGCAGATAGCGCTTGATGTCCGCGCCGCCTTTTAGCTCGGCGACGTTTGATTTTATCTCGCCCAGCACGGCATTTACGTTATCAGGCGCAGCCGTAAAGCCAAAATGCGCGGTGAAGCTTTCGTACGGATATTTTGCGAGATTCATATGCACGCCCAGTCCGTAAACCTGCCCACGGTCCTCGCGCACGTCTTCGCGCAACATCATCGAAAGCACCGCAGATAGGGCGTTTACGCGCAGTAACTCTGGGCGCGAATATTTGACGTTTTCGTTTTTCATTATCATCGTGGCGTCGCTTCGCTGCGTGGTTTGGTAGCTTCGCTTAAACTCCCGCTCGCCCGCGATCGATCTTGCGCCGTCATCGACGAAATTTTCACGTCCTGCGCGCGCGGGCAAATTTGCCAGATATTTTTGCAAAAGCGGCTCGGCGGCGGTCAAATTTAGATCTCCGACCACGACAAAATCATACGAAGCCGCGTTGGTAAATTTATCATTCACTATCTTTTTTACGTCGTTCATCTGCAGCTCGTTTATATCCGAGGCCTCGAGCGGGTTCGTTCGCGGGTTGTTTTCGTAGAAAAATCTCGCAAATTCGTCGCGAAATTTGCGCTCGGGCAGATTTTTGGTCTTTTCCAGCTTTTCAAGTTCGTTGATTTTTGTCTTTTTTAGCACATTTTCGTCAAATCTAGGCTCGCTAAACTCCAAAAACAGCGCGCGCAAAAGCCACTCAAAGTCCGCGCTGGCCGAGCTCGCGCTATATCCTTGCGAAAGCTGATCGATAAATTTGCTATAGCTTAGCTGCTTGCCGCTTAGGATTTTAGCCAGGTCGTAGTTGCTAAACTCACCTGCCCCGCTCTCGTTTGAGACCTCTACTGCTAGCGCGCCCTGCTTTGGTTTGGCCAAATTTGACGTACCGCCGCGACTAACCGCGCTTAGCCAGACGACGTCTTTTTTGGTTTTTACCTCCTTAAATGCGACGCGCGCGCCGTTTGGTAGCTCATAAAGATAAAAATCAAGCTTCTCGTTATGCTTTTTCGAGACGAAATTTTTAGGCTTTAGCGCGCCGTAGTCGAAAAGCTCGCTCTTTGCCTGCTTTGCGGCCAGCGTATCGTATGGCTTTGCCTCCGCCCAAATTTGATCAAATTTAGCCTCGCTTAGCTTTGCTCCTTTGGCGCTAATCACGTTTAGATGTTTTGCGTCGATGCCTAGTATCCGCCTAAATTCGGCATTCACGTCCTCAAGGCTGATCTCATCAAGCAGCGCCAAAGTAACGTCGCGCAGGTCTTTTTCGCCAAGCAGCACGCCGCCGATCCTAGTCGTCTCCTCGATATTTGCCGCGACTGCGCTTGAGCGCTTGTTGCCCGCTTGCAAATAGGCATTTTTAGCCGAGTTTATAAAATCTTTTTTTGCGCTTTCAAAGTCAGCCCGGCTAAAGCCAAATTTTTCCACGCCCTTTAAAACACTCGCCAGATCACTAAGCGCACCGCCAAAATCATCCTCGACGGCGTTTATCTCAAAGGCGTAAAGCACGTTTTGATCCTCGATGATCGGCGAGTAAAATCGCCCGCGCAGTGCCAAATTTCGCTGCTCGTATATCATCGCGACTAGGTCTGAGATGTAGTTTACGAGTAAATTTTGCCTGAGCCTTTGGATCTCGCCGTCAAATTTGTACTTTTGCGTAAAGATCAAATTTATCGAGTTTAGCCCGATCTCGGCCGAGTCGTAGTTGTTTACGCTAAAACCGCTTTTTATAGGGATAGTTTTATCAGGGCTCGCGTAGTCGTTCGTGTTTTTAGCGGGGCTAAAGCTTTGCTTTATCAGCTCCTCGATGCGTTTTTTATCAAAGTCTCCGACCGCGATAAATTTCATAAATCTAGGCTGATACGTCCTCTCGTAAAAGCCCTTTATGGTCGCTACGTCGACGTTTTTTACGATATTCATATCGCCGATGGGCGACCTTTTGGCGTAGATGCTATCTCCGTATAGCTCCGGCACGCGGTTTTTGATGTAAAATCTATACGCGGGCGTATTTCTAGCGCGCTCCTCCTCGACGATGATGCCCCGCTCCTTATCCAGCTCTACCGCGTCAAAGCTCACGCCGTCGATCCAGTCTCGAAAGACGCGGAAAACGTCCTTTAAATTTTGCTCGTTTACGTGAATTTCTAGCAGATAGCCCGTCTGATCGTAGCTAGTCTGCGCGTTTAGATCCGCGCCAAAGGCCACTCCGAGGCTCTCTAGCTTTTTAACTAGCTCGTTTTTGCTAAACTCGCGGCTGCCGTTAAAGGCCATGTGCTCGGTAAAGTGCGCCAACCCCAGCTCGTTTTCGCGCTCGTCGGTCGAACCGATGTTTACGACTAGATAAAAATAGGCCGAATTTGCGGGCTGCTTGTTTTCCTTGACGTAGTATTTTAGCCCGTTGGCTAGCTCGCCGCTCGATATAGCGGGATCTTGGGTCAAATTTAGCTTTTGCGCGGTTTTATCTTTTGTCGTCAAATTTGACGCGCTCAAATTTGCATCCGCCTGCTGCGTTTTAGCGGTCTCTGCAACCGGCGCTTGTTTAGCCAAAACGCTCGCCGCAAAAACGGCCAGAAATAAAAATAAAATTTTCCTCATCGTCGTCCTTTAAATTTAAAAAGCCGATTATATAGCGCGATTTTTAATATTTTTGCCCGCGCGCAGCGAAGTCGGCGGTCGTGCTAAATTTATTTTTTATGAAATTTATGCTAAATTTAGCCCAAATTTTAAAGGATAAATTTTGGTAAAAATAGGAATCCACGGCGCAAGTGGTAAAATGGGACGCATGATCATCGAGTGCCTAAAAAACGAGCCTGGCGCGAAACTCAGCGCGGCTTATACGATAGAGCCGCTTGATTTTGCGTTACCTGACGGCGTCGTTCTCACGGATAAATTTGACGAGCTTTTCGCAAACTGCGACGTCGTTATAGACTTTACGATCAAAGATGGCGCGATAAACCTACTAAACTACGCCCGCACCGACCCAAAACCGCTAGTTATCGGCACGACGGGTCTTGGCGAGGACGGCGCGAACCTGCTAAAGCTAGCAAGCGCGGCGATGCCGATACTTTATGCTACCAATATGAGCCTTGGCGTCGCGGTTTTAAACCGATTGGCGGCACTTGCGTCAAAGGCTTTGCGCGAATTTGACGCCGAGATCGTCGAGCAGCACCACAGACACAAAAAAGACGCTCCAAGCGGCACGGCGCTAACGCTTGGCGAACGCGTAGCAGCGGCTAGAGGGTTAAATCTAAAAGACGTTTTAGTAACTGGCAGAGACGGTATGGTCGGAGCTCGCAGCAAGGACGAGATCGCGATCCTGGCAGTGCGAGGCGGCGACGTCGTAGGCAGGCATACGGTCGGATTTTACAACGAGGGCGAGTTTATCGAGCTAAACCACACCGCAACTAGCCGCGCAACCTTTGCCAAGGGTGCTATAAAGGCGGCGATTTGGGTGGCAGGACAGCAAAGCGGGCTTTATGGTATAGACGATTGCTTGGGGTTGTAAAAATAGGCGGCTCGGCTTTTTTCTACTTACTTTGCGTTGAAATTTAATTTTCAAGCTCGGCAACCCGCACGGTTAGCCTACGCTTAAAAATTAAATTTCGCCTTAATTAAGCGAAAAATCCTGTGCCTTATCATTTTGCGTTCAAATTTTTGATAATTAAATTTTAGCATGAGAGGCAAAGTAGCGTGAGATGATTTTTGGGGTTGCGCAGAAATTTTCGTCCAAGACTAGACATGTAGTCTGTCGCAGGGTGGAAATTTCAAGCTCCGCAAAAAGCGCTCGCGAGACGAGCCTCAAAAAGGAAAAATTAAAATGTGTGCGATAGTTGGAGTAATAAATTCTAAAGACGCTGCGCGAACAGCATACTACGCGCTATTTGCCATGCAGCACCGAGGCCAGGAAGCAAGCGGCATCAGCGCGTGCAATGACGGACACATAGAAACCGTCAAGGGTCGCGGGCTCGTGACCGAGGTATTTGATAAAAAGAGCTTTGAAGCGCTAAAAGGCGATATGGCGATCGGACACAACCGCTACGCCACCGCGGGCAAAAACTCCGCCGCCGACGCGCAGCCTATCGCCGCAAACTACGCGCTAGGCTCGATCTCAGTCGCGCACAACGGCAACCTCGTAAACAAAGACGAAGTCCGCGAAGCGCTGATCGCCGAGGGCGCGATATTTCAGAGCAACATGGACACCGAAAACATCGTCCACCTCATCGCTAGAAGCCACAGCGAACACCTACAAGACCGCATCGTCGCGGCGCTAAAACAGATCAAAGGCGCCTACTGCCTACTCATCCAGTCGCGCCATAAAATTTTCGCCATCCGCGACCGCTGGGGCGTGAGGCCGCTCTCGCTAGGGCGCCTAAAAGACGGCGGATACATCGTAGCTAGCGAGACGTGCGCGTTTGATTTGGTGGGCGCGAGCTTCGTCCGCGACGTGGAGCCGGGTGAGATGCTGGTTTTTGAACAGGGCAAAAGCGAATTTGAGAGCGTGCGCCTTTTTGAGCCAGAGCCTAGAGTTTGCGCGTTTGAGTATATTTATTTCGCGCGCCCCGATAGCGTCATAGAGGGCAAAAGCGTCTACGAGGTACGCAAAAAAATGGGCGAAACACTAGCTAAAAAAAGTAAGATCGACGCGGACTTCGTCGTGCCAGTGCCCGACAGTGGCACGCCGGCGGCGCTCGGATACGCAAACGCCAGCGGGATACCGTTTGAGCTAGCCATCGTGCGAAATCACTACGTCGGCCGCACCTTCATCGAGCCGACGCAAGAGATGCGCAACCTCAAAGTCAAACTCAAGCTAAACCCGATGGCAAGCCTGCTCAAGGGCAAAAGCGTAGTCGTAGTGGACGACAGCATCGTGCGCGGCACAACCTCCAAAAAGATCGTCGAACTACTGCGTCACGCGGGCGCGAGAGAGATACATTTCAAAGTCGCCTGCCCCGAGCTAAAGTACCCCGAGCGCTACGGCATCGACACTCCGAGCTTCGAGGAGCTAATCAGCGCAAACAAAACGCCTGAAGAGGTGTGCAAATATATCGGCGCGGACAGTCTCGAGTTTTTGGACGTGGACGAGCTGGTTAGCAGTATCGGCAGTGAGCGCAAATACTCGCTGGTTAGCTTTGACGGGGATTATTTTATCAAGTAAATTTAGCTTTCTTCTTTCAAATTTGGCCTATTTGGGCAAATTTGTACTCATCAAATTTGAGCCGCAAAACCCGCATCTTGAAAATACGAATTTCTGTTTTTGGCGGTTTTACTTCAAATTTGGGTTTTTGTTGGTTTAAATTTGATGAAATTTATGCTCAAAATTTGGCAAATCAAATTTTAAAATTTGATTTCGGGCGCTATACTGCGCAAAAATGAAAATATTTTATCAATATATAAGCAAACGTTGAATATAATTGCGAACTTTAACGTCACGGTAGCTCAGCTGGTTAGAGCGCTGGTCTCATAAGCCGGAGGTCGGGAGTTCAAGTCTCCCCCGTGACACCATAAATACCTAAACTACGATGTTTCTACAATATTATATTGCAGTCACCTTTCATGAAATATAGCTTAATGTTTGTAGCAAAATAAAATTTTATGTAGCAAATTCTTAAGCTTGCAGTAATTTTAACACGTTTTTGTAAAATTTTTAAAAAACAAGTAAAATTTTTTAACGAATAATCTACTATAATACAATCTGTCACTTTGCCGGGTTAAATTTTTATCATAGTTTAAATAAAATAAGTATAGATGTATAGTAGAAATGGCGTTTGTAGCTATTGAATATTGGCTAAAAAATATTTTTGATGATTATTATACATTCATACCCCTAGCGATAAAACACAAAATAGAGATAGGCTGCATAAGCATCACGAGATCCTGCGTATGTCAAATACTGGCTACCATTTATAAAGATAAAAGAGTCAGAGTATTTAAAGGCAAAATTTGAGAATTTGTTTGGAGAGTATTTGGTGCGCAATTGATGATGATGCAATAATTTTTATTTGGTAATTTTAAGATATTTGTTTCGATTCCTCATATAAATACTAGCATTAAGTAATTCATAAGTATTTTTATGCTATAC